>CAZUYM010000021.1:5799-14728 GCA_964624805.1 uncultured Planctomycetia bacterium | reverse complement strand
ACATGGGATTGTGGGTCGGCAAAGACAGAAAAGCGCGCCGCAGCTACGGGTTTGACGAGGTAGCTTTAGTGCCGGGTGAGCTTACAATAAATCCGAACGATGTGGATACTTCATGCAAAATAGGCGGTATAAAATTCGACATACCGATAATGGCATCATCCATGGACGGTGTGGTAGACGTTAATTTTGCCATTGCCATGGGTAAGATGGGCGGTGTCGCCGTTCTCCACCTGGAAGGGGTATCGACCAGATACGAAAACCCGAGCCTGGCGGTGGAGAAAATAATCAAAAGCGACATGAGCGAATCCACCAAGATCATACAGGACGTTTATTCGGAACCCATAAAAAAAGAACTTATCGTCAAATGCATAAAAGAGATAAAAGCTGCCGGAGTCCCGGCGATAGTAAGCTCTAATCCCCAGGTGGCCGGAGAGTTCGGCCCCATAGCAAGGGATGCCGGCTGTGATATCTTCATAATACAGTCCACGGTCATCAGTGTTAAACATGAATCGAGCGAGTATGAACCGCTTGATCTTTACAAGTTCTGCGCGGATATGAAAATACCCGTTCTTTTCGGGAATTGTGTGGATTACGACGTTACCCAATCCCTTATGGAGACCGGTTGCCAGGGTATTTTCGTCGGGATCGGTCCAGGTACCGCCTGTACTTCGCGCGGTGTTCTGGGTATAGGCGTTCCGCAGATAACAGCTACCTGCGACTGTGCCGCCGGCCGGGATGAGTATTTCAATAAAACGGGAAGATACGTGCCGATAATCACTGACGGCGGGATGGCCACCGGTGGAGATGTGTGTAAAGCTTTTGCCGCGGGTGCCGATGCCGTTATGCTTGGTAACGCGTTCGCAAGAGCTACCGAATCTCCGGGAAAAGGTTATCATTGGGGCATGGCCATGCCGCATCCTTCTCTGCCCAGAGGTACCCGGATAAACGTGGGGACGACAGGATCTCTCGAAGAGATACTTTACGGCCCGGCCCGGATGGACGACGGCACGCAGAATCTTGTAGGCGCCCTTGCCACCAGTATGGGAAACCTGGGAGCCCACGACATCAAAGAGATGCAGAAAGTAAAGATGATAGTAGCTCCTTCCATACAGACGGAAGGGAAAGTTTATCAGACGGCGCAGCGCGTCGGCATGAAAAGATAACTATTAACGCCGCTTCGTGACGAGTGATGCCTCTTTGAGTGTCTCTGCATGTTACATCACGCTTCACCGCTCAACGGACCACCTTTTACTATGACTGAACAAAGATCTGATTTTGTCCACTTGCATGTTCATACGCAGTATAGCCTTCTTGACGGGGCTTGCCGCCTTGACAAGCTGCTTGATCTGGCTAAAAGATATAACATGCCTGCCTGTGCCATAACCGATCATGGAAACATGTTCGGTGTGATAGAGTTCTATCAGAAAGCCAAAGCCAGGGATATCAAGCCGATAATAGGATGCGAGATATACGTCGCCCCCGAAAGCCGGTTTGACAAGACCAGCCACGGCATTCGAGGCGCTTCTCATCATCTGGTACTTTTAGCCAGGAACATGACCGGATACAAGAACCTTATGGAGATAGTATCCCTGGGGTATCTGGAAGGTTTCTACTACAAACCCCGAGTGGATAAGGAAGTGCTTACCCGGTGCAGCAAGGGGCTTATCGCCCTGTCTGCCTGCCTAAAGGGTGAAGTCGCGCATTTTCTTTTAACGGACCAGTGGGACGAAGCCAAAAAGCGAGCGTCCGAATACGCCGAGATCTTCGGCAAGGATGATTTTTACCTGGAGATCCAGGATAACCGCATCGAAGAACAGTTCAAGCTCAACAACCTCATGATCAAGCTGTCTAAAGAACTTGATCTGCCTCTTGTGGCTACCAGCGATGTCCATTACCTCGATAAGAGCGACGCCAAAGCGCATGACGCGCTTCTCTGCATACAGACACAGACTACGATCGACGCGGAGAACCGTATGAGGTTCCAGACTGACCAGATGTATTTTAAATCTCCTGATGAGATGAAAAAGGTCTTCGAGGATGTTCCGGAGGCGGTAAAGAACACCGTGAAAATAGCTGACAGATGCAACGTGGAACTTGATTTTAACGAACTCCACCTGCCCAAGTTCAAGGCCCCGGGAAATGAGGATAACGATATCTTTTTCGCCCGTCTCATAGACGCGGGCATAAAAAAGCGGTACAAGGATGTCACCAGGGAGATAAAAGAGCGCGTTGACCATGAGGTAAAGATCATAAAGCAGTCGGGATATGTGAGCTACTTTTTGATCGTGTGGGATTTTATAAATCACGCGAAAGAAAAGGGTATACCCGTAGGACCCGGAAGGGGTTCCGCGGCGGGCAGTATCGTAAGCTACGCGCTGGGAATCACGGATATAGACCCTCTTAAATACGGTCTTATCTTTGAAAGGTTCCTGAACCCAGACAGGGTATCTATGCCTGATATCGACATCGATTTCTGTTATGAAAGAAGGAGCGAGGTCATAGATTATGTTGTGGAGAAATACTCCAAAGACAATGTAGCCCAGATCATAACGTTCGGAAGCATGAACGCCAAAGGTGTTCTCCGGGATGTAGGGCGTGTAATGGGAATGTCATTTTCCGAGGTAGACAGGATAGCAAAACTGGTGCCGAACCCGATTGATCCTACCAGGCCCATAACTCTTGAGCAGGCGCTTGATATCGAACCCGAACTCAAGGCGAGCTATGAGGAGGACCCGGTCATCCGGCAGCTCATAGATATTTCCGAGAGGCTCGAGGGTTTGAGCCGCCACGCCTCCACTCACGCGGCCGGAGTGGTAATATCCGATGTCCCGCTCATGAAGAGGATCCCGCTGTGCAAGACGGCCGACGATCAGATAACCACCGGTTACGCGATGACGTCGCTTGAGAAGATAGGGATGCTGAAGATGGACTTTCTGGGCCTCAAGACGCTGACCGTCATAGACCAGACGGTGAAGATAGTTAAACGCACCAGAGGAGAGGATATAGATATAGACAACATATCCCTTGAGGATGAGAATACGTACGGTCTTTTGGCCAGGGCGGAAACGGGGGGAGTGTTCCAGCTGGAGTCCAGCGGCATGAGGGACCTTCTGCGCAAACTCAATACGTCAAAGTTTGAGGATCTTATCAACATACTGGCGCTTTATCGTCCGGGGCCGATGGGAAGCGGCATGCTCGAAGATTTTATAAAGAGGAAACAGGGGAATGTAGACGTTAAGTATGACCATCCCGCGCTTGAGCCGATACTGAAGGAAACTTACGGGATCATAGTATTCCAGGAACAGGTAATGCAGATCGTGTCCGCGCTTGCCGGGTTTACCATGGCAGAAGCCGATAATGTCCGTAAGGTCATGGGTAAGAAAAAACCCGAAGTGCTAAAAAAGATGCAGGCCAAGTTTCTCGACGGCGCGAAAAAGAAAAAAGTTGATTCCGCGACAGCCGAGAAGGTGTGGGATTTCATAACTTATTTCGCGGGATACGGGTTCAATAAATCCCACTCCGCCGCTTATGCCATGATCAGCTATCGCACGGCGTATCTGAAAGCGAACTATCCGGTGGAGTTCATGACGGCTCTTCTCGCGACTGAAAAGAACAATATGGATAAGATATCGGACTACATAAACGAGTCCATCAGGATGGGCATAGAAATACTGCCGCCCGACGTTAATGAAAGTTTCAAGGATTTTACAGTGGTCGGCAAGGATATAAGGTTCGGGCTTTCGGCGGTCAAGAACGTGGGTGAAGGTTCAGCCGAGGGAATCATCAGGGCCAGGCAGGAGACGGGAAGGTTCGACTCCGTATATGATTTCGCGCAGAAAGTGGAAACCAAATCGGTGAACCGGAAAGTTATCGAAAGTATGATAAAGTGCGGCGCCTTTGATTCCACGGGCATCTTCAGGTCTCAGGCAATGGCAGTGCTGGACAAGGTCATGGACATGGCGGCGAGGTCCAGCCGTGACAGGAACCACGGGCAGATGTCTTTTTTTGACGATGGAGCCGCGGACGAAAGTTTTAAGGGAAGCTTTGAGGAAGTCCCCGATATTCCCGAGTGGCCCGAACCCGAGCTTCTGGCTAACGAGAAAGAGATGCTGGGGTTCTATATAACCAAACATCCGCTTGCCAGGTTCGAAAGACTTCTCAACGCGTATTCCACCTGTAAGATACCTGAACTGGCGGGGATGTCCGATGGCCAGGAAGTCCTTATTGGTGGCATTATCAATAAGGCCCGAATCACGGTCACTAAAAAAACGTCTGAGAAAATGGCTATAGTGAGCCTTGAAGATCTGGATAATTTCATCGAGGTGCTGGTGTTTCCCAAGACTTACAGGAAAGCTCCGGAGATAGTAAAGGAAGACAGCCTTGTATATGTTCATGGGCGCCTTAATCTCAGGGAAGAGGAACCGAAGATAATAGCCGAAGAGATAATACCTCTGGAGTCCGTTAAAGAAAAATTTACCAAGGCCGTTCTTATCAAGCTGACGACCACGGGGCTCGAGGAGACCATGATGGTCAGGCTGAGGAGAGTCATAAAAAAATTCAAAGGGAAGACACCTGTGTTTATCGATTTTGTATCGCCGGAGGGCCGTAAGATAAGGCTTTCCACGGATAAGGATCTTTTTGTGTACCCGAACGACGAGCTGATAGATGAGGTCGAGGGCATCGTGGGGATAGGGAATATAAAATTCCTTACCAAATAAAAGATACGGGTAATAGTGGGTGGTTTTAGGATTGACATGTAACATAACCGATGTTAGTATAAGCACTTATGTATTAACGAATCGCGCATTTAAGCGCGAAGTAAAAGGAGGGAAGGCATGACTAAGAAGGACATCATAATGAAGATCGCCGACGACATCAACCTTAAGCAGGTAGAGGTGAAAGAGGTCGTACAGAGGACTTTCGACCTTATAACCGAAAGCCTGAGAAAGGGCGACAAAGTAGAGCTGCGGAATTTCGGCATATTCAAGGTAAAGACCCGCAAGGGAAGACTGGGAAGAAACCCGAGAACCGGTGAAGGCGTTTCGATACCGGATAAGAAGGTAGTATCCTTCAAGCCGGGCATGAAAATGAAAGTGGATGTCGAGGCTGATACGACTGAGGCTTAGTGTTCGTGCTTAAACGTGGATACAAGCGTGATGTGTCTGAAGCAGGACATAGCGCTTCGAAAGGAATATAAGTGGGTGAACTAAAATACAGATCCCTCAGAGGTATGCCGGATATCGTCCCTGAGGAGGCAGCGATCGTCCGGTGGATCGAAGGGAAAGCGCGTGAGGTCTTTACCTCATTCGGTTACGGTGAGATACGCACACCGCTTCTTGAGGAAACGGAAGTCTTCACAAGGAGCATAGGAGCGGATACCGATATTGTGGAAAAAGAGATGTATTCTTTTTCCGATAGGGGCGGTAAGAGCATAGCGTTGCGTCCGGAAGGTACGGCTTCGATAATAAGAGCTTATATCGAGAACGGCTGGGGAAGCATTGCCGATGTCGTAAAGCTCTACTACATCGGGCCCATGTTCCGCGGGGAACGTCCGCAAAAAGGCAGGCTTCGCCAGTTCAGCCAGATAGGCGCCGAGATAATAGGCGGTTCGGATCCATATATAGACGCGGAGCTGATACTCTGCCTCGACGGTTTCCTTAAGACAATAGGCCTGGACGGTTACACCATATTGCTTAACAGCCTCGGCTGCGTCGCCGACCGCAAAGCTTATACAAAAGAACTCGCCGGGTACCTGTCAGAAAAAGAGGAAGGCCTGTGTGAGGACTGTGTAAGAAGGTCAAAAGGCAATGTCCTGCGTGTTCTGGACTGCAAGAATAAAGGGTGCAAGAGCGTCGTGTCCGACGCACCAGGCATACTCGGTCATCTATGCGAAAAATGTATTGAGGATTACGGCAGGCTAAAAGAGATACTAAGCGCCGCCGGTGTACCCTTTAAGGAAAAAAGCGATCTGGTCAGAGGCCTGGATTATTACACCGGGACTATCTTTGAAGTGGTTCATCCGTCGTTGGGCGCGCAGGATGCTATAGCAGCGGGCGGGCGTTATGATAATCTTTCAAAAGAGATGGGCGGACCCGACGCGGGAGCGACAGGTTATGCCGTCGGCGTTGAGAGGCTTATCATGGCCGTCGACAAAGATAAGATACCCGAGGCTGTTCCGGGAGCGCTTGTAGTGCATATGGGAGGCTCAACCCGTGAGGAAGCTTTCAGTATGACCCAGAAACTTCGCGCTGAGGGAGTCGCGTGCGATACGGACCTCACCGGAAGGTCGTTCAAGGGGCAGATGCGCAAAGCAGACAGGGAAAAAAGAAAACATGTGGTTCTCATAGGAGAGGACGAGATAAAGAGCGGGAAGTTCACCCTGAAAGACATGGAGAAAGGTGAACAGGAAAAGCTTGCGTTTGAAGAGATAGTAGATAGGCTCAAGAAGGAGCAAGGTTAGTAACGCGTGACGCGTTACTGCGAAGGAAAAAGGATAAAGGAAAAAGGATAAAGGATCGGTTTCTTGTTGGATATACAGAACATTCCTATATTTTTTCCCTTTTACTTTTTACTTTTTACTTTTACACTGTTCACTAAAACAGAGGATAGAAGGCACAAATATGATACGTACACATGACTGCGGTGAACTTACGGCTCAGGATAAGGGTAAAGATGTGACACTCTGCGGATGGATCGCCACGAGACGGGACCATGGAGAGATAATTTTTATCGATCTCAGGGACAAACACGGGATAACTCAGGTAGTCTTTGACCCGGAGAAGAACAAGGAAGCCCACGATAAAGCACATGAGCTCAGGAGCGAATACTGCGTTAAGGTAGAAGGAGAAGTGTCCCTGAGGCCCGAGGGTACCATAAACCCGAAACTCCCCACGGGGGAGGTAGAGATCGAAGTAAAAAAAATAGAAGTACTTTCCGAATCGGATACGATTCCTTTTGAAATAAAAGACGATGTGACGATTTCCGAAGAAGTGCGGCTTAAGTACAGGTACCTGGACCTGAGGCGTTCGTGTATGCAGGAGAAGCTGCTGATAAAGCACAAAGTATACAAGTACATCATAGATGCCCTGGATTCCGAAGGGTTTCTTTTTGTCGACACCCCCATGCTCACAAAATCCACCCCGGAAGGGGCGAGGGATTATCTGGTGCCCTCAAGGACGCAACAGGGCAGTTTTTACGCGCTGCCGCAGTCTCCTCAGATATTTAAACAGCTTTTGATGGTGGCGGGCGTCGAAAAATATTTTCAGATAGTTCGCTGTTTCCGTGACGAGGACCTTCGCGCGGATCGCCAGCCGGAATTTACGCAGCTCGACATGGAGATGTCTTTCATAGAGCAGGAAGACCTGTTCGGGGTATGCGAACGTCTTTTCCAGGGCCTGTTCAAAGAGGTCATGGGGAGAGATACTGGTGTGCCTTTCAGGCGCATGGATTACGATGAGGCCATGGAGAAATACGGCAGCGATAAACCCGATACAAGGTTCGACCTTTTTCTGAACAATGTTACCGACATCGTAGTGAACTCGGAATTCAAGGTCTTTAAGAGCGTGGCTTCTTCCGGCGGCAGGATAATGGCTATAGCCGCTCCCGGATACGGGAGCATAAGCAGAAAAGACATAGACGACCTTACGGCTTTTGCCGGTGATTTCGGAGCCAAAGGGCTGGCTTATTTTAAGGTTGAAGAAAACGAGCTTAACTCGCCCATAGCTAAATTCTTTTCGCCGGATGTCCTCTCCCAGCTGCGTGAAGCGACCGGGGCCCAGACGGGCGACATGATATTCATGGTGGCCGACGCCAAGGACACCGCCTGCGAGGCTTTGGGAGCGCTAAGGCTGAAGATAGGGCGGGATAAAGGACTTATAGATACCGACAGATACGATTTTCTGTGGGTAGTTAATTTTCCTCTTTTCAGGTTTAATAAGGACGATCAGAGGTGGGTATCCGAACATCACCCGTTCACATCTTTCCGGGAAGAGGATATGGATGCTCTGGATTCAGGTGACCTCGGGAGTGTAAGGTCCAAGTCATATGATCTCGTTCTCAACGGAAGCGAGATCGGTTCGGGGAGCATAAGGATACATAAAAGAGACATGCAGCAAAAGATATTCAAAGTTCTCGGGATGACGGAAGAACAGAGCATGAAGAAGTTCGGTTTTCTTCTTGATGGATTCAGATTCGGTCCGCCTCCGCACGGCGGGGTGGCTTTTGGTATGGACAGGCTTGTCACACTGTTCACCAAAGACTCGTCGATAAGGGAGGTCATAGCTTTCCCGAAGACGCAGAAAGGCGGGTGCCCGCTCACCGGAGCGCCGACCGAGGTAAGCGATGACCAGCTTAAGGAACTGGGGCTCAAAAAGATTAGAACAGCGAAGAAGGATAAAGAATAATAACAGTGACCAGTGATCAGTCATCAGTCATCAGTTCTAACTGGTCACTGATCACTGGTGTCTGGTCACTATATACGAAATCAAGGAGGCACTATGAAAAAGGTATTTTCACTGTCGATCGTTGCGATGTTCATCATCGCGATATTTTCTGTCCTGACCGCTGACGCTATAGAGGTCTACACTTTTAAGAAGGACAGGGTGGACCAGGAGATCCATGGGAACCAGGGTTATCTGATGGGTAACGCTCCCGCGCAGACTGGAGAAAGAAACCTTAAGAGGACTCTTATAGGTGTCGATATCGAACTTCCCGGCGGCGATTCCTCATCGAAGACCACCGCGACTGAGGCGAAGAAACAAAAACCTCTTCCTCCGAAAAAGACCAAAGGCACAGAGGTAGAAATAAAGGAAAAAGAGCCGGTTAAACCGGCACCGGTCGTCGAGGAAGAAGAGGAAGATAACTGGATCAAATAAATGAGCCCCCGGCTTATGGAGCGATAGCGGCATAAGCTGGAAGGGCGAATTTATCC
>CAZUYM010000021.1:0-5789 GCA_964624805.1 uncultured Planctomycetia bacterium | reverse complement strand
GGAATCGAAAACGTCATTCCCGCGAAAGCGGGAATCAAATGAAAGTGATATTTTTAATGGATCCCCGCTTAGAGCATGCGGGGATGACGGGCAACCTTGATAGATAGCGCACAGATCATATACACTCAGGAGCACAATGTCCGAAGTCACGATAAAGATAAATAACGATTCAGAAGCAAGGATACTTTTCGGGAAGCATGACGAGAACCTGAAAAGGATAGAAAAAGCGTTTTCCGTAAATACGTCGTTCAGGGACGGAGACCTCAAGCTTGTCGCGGGACTGCAGGAGTCTCTGGAGACGGCGGAAAAGGTGCTGGAGGAGCTCCTCCTGGTAATACGAAAAGGGGGACATGTCTCGGCGCGGGACATAGATTACGCCATAAAGAACTATGACCTGTCTATGGATCTCAACGATATCTTTCTGGACAGGATAGAGGTAAGTTCGAAAAGAGCCTACATAACCCCGAGAAGCGAAGGCCAGAAGAGGTATATCGACGCTATACGTAAGCATGACATAGTTTTCGGGATAGGCCCCGCCGGAACAGGCAAGACTTACCTTGCCATGGCTATGGCGGTGAACGCGCTCAGAAAGAACCTGGTCTCAAGAATAATACTTACCAGGCCCGCGGTAGAGGCCGGAGAGAACCTGGGTTATCTGCCGGGAGACCTGTACGCGAAGGTCAACCCGTATCTCAGGCCCCTGTATGACGCTCTTTATGATATGGTGGAACCTCATATGGTTAAGGATTATCTCGACAGGGGAATAATAGAGGTGGCTCCGCTCGCCTTTATGCGCGGGAGGACACTGAATGACTCATTCATAATAATGGACGAAGCCCAGAATTCCACACCCGAGCAGATGAAGATGTTCCTTACACGGCTGGGTTTCGATTCCAAGACGGTTATAACAGGGGATATAACCCAGAGCGATCTGCCTCGCGGAAGAAAATCCGGGCTCAGGCACAGTCAGGCGCTTCTTCAAAAAATAAACGGTATAAGTTTTGTGACGTTGCATGGCAAGGATGTTGTAAGACATGAACTTGTTCAGGAGATAATCGAGGTGTACAGAAAAGAGTCAGAAAGCGAAAATGCTGAAGTCTAAGATATCAATGTTGAAACAGATAGCCGTCCGTAAGGAGACAGTATCCATATGTATGATACTTGTTTTCTTTATGACGGTCCTTGCTGTGCTTTTTCTGGGGCCTGCGCTGTTCCAGGTCAATATACACGAAGGAGACATCTCGCTTAAGAACGTTTACGCGCCCTATGATTATACTTATTTCTGGGGGGTCGATGAGGAAAGCACTCAGAATGCAAAGGACGCTTCGGTAAGAGCTGTACCGTTCTGGATCCAGCGTGATGTAGACGCCGAGAAGAAGGCCTATTCGGGGATAGATGAGTTCTTTGAAGCTCTTTCGAAGGAGAAGGCCCTTGAAGTACCGGTGAACGAGAAAGTCGAGGGATTGCGCAAGAGGATAGACGTCGAGATCTCTGACAGAAATCTGAAAAGCCTTATAGAATATCCCGAACCCGCAAAACTGCGGGAAGTCTCGCAGAAGGTATTGAAGAATATGTTCCTTTTCGGTTACATACACGAGGATGATCTTGTCTATCTTAAGGGGAAGAACACAGAAAAAGTCGCGATCGCTGACCTCGAAGCCGACATAGAAGTGGAACGCCGCCTGGAAAATCTTTTTGATAAAGGCAAGGTTACAAGGGCCGTGGAAGAATATGTCATCGACCAGGTCACGGGTGGTGACCGCAGGACAAGGCAGGCGCTGACAGCGGTCATATCCGGGTACATAATACCTAACCTCAAGCTGGACGATAAGAAAACGGAACTCAGGAAAAAGGAAGCCCTTGAGAGCGTCAAGTCCGTTGCGCGCAGCTGGAAGGTAAAAAAGAACGAGCTTATAGTAGAAAAAGGCAAGAGGGTGGATGGGCGCAATATTACCCAGATAGCCCAGCTAAGGAGCCTGTTCCGTCAGGCTACCCGACCGACTTTTCTTATGGGAGTGATTCTTTTGTTCTTGCTGCTGGGACTCGTCGCGATAATCTACACGACCTTCACCCAGAAAGTGGATTTTCTGACCGAAACAAAAAATATAGCGATAGTACTGATAAATATGCTCTTCATGCTGGTCATCGCGGACGTAGTCCTGAACTCTCCGCAGCCCAGCTATTTTATACCGATGGCCGGTGTCGGAATGCTGATAACGCTTCTTGTGAGTTTTAATACGGCTTTTCTTATCGTTGTCCTGATGAGCGTTTTTCTTTCGCTTATTTTCGGTGGTAAGATACCGGACATAACTCTTGTACTTCTGGTGGGAAGCACCGTCGGGATGTTCGCGGTGAAAGGCGCGCGCCGGCGCGCGAGGATATTATGGGCGGGTCTTTTAGCGGGTATAGCTAAATTTCTCGCGATAGTGTGCATAGGCCTCATTAACGGGATGCAGATGGATTTTTTTATAAAGGACGGCGCGTGGGGGATCGCAAGCGGCATACTTTCCGGGTTTATCGTGATGGGTCTTTTGCCGGTGTTCGAGCATTTGTTTAAAGTACCCACCAATATAAGCCTGCTGGAATTATCGGACCTTAATCATCCGCTTCTTAAGAAACTCGCGATAGAGGCTCCCGGGACATATCATCACAGCATAATGGTCGGGAACCTGGCGGAGGCGGCCTGTGATTCAATAGGAGCTAACAGCCTTCTGGCGAGGGTCGGAGCGTATTACCACGATATAGGGAAGATACCCAAGTCAGAATATTTCAGCGAGAACGAGATGGGGGGGGGCTCCAGGCATTCAACCCTCACGCCCTCGATGAGCGCCCTTATTATAGGCAAGCACGTCAAAGACGGCGTGGAAATGGCGAAGCAGTACAAGCTTAACCACAAAATAGTGGATTTCATAACCCAGCATCACGGGGACAGCCGCATATCATATTTTTACCAGAAAGCGCTTGAAAAGTCCGAAGACGGCACGGTCGTCGATGAAGATAACTTCAGGTACCCGGGGCCTAAACCGCAGACGAAAGAAAGCGCGATAATACTTCTGGCCGATTCGGTCGAGGCTTCGAGCCGAACTCTTAACGACCCGACGCCGGCAAGCATCCGCAACCTGGTCAAGAAGATAGTCAACAACAAGTTCATCGACGGCCAGCTGGACGGGTGTAATCTTACGCTCAAGGACATGCATGATATCGCGGACAGTTTTGTGAGGGTGCTCATGGGGACTTTTCACACGAGACTTGATTATCCCGAAGAAACTGATAAAAGGTCTAAAGAGATAGAGATAACGAAAAATGACGATAACGGTAAACAGCGAAAACCTAAACAAAAAAAGAAGAATTGATCTTTCGAAGACAGGGAAGGTCGCCGCCGAAGTCCTCAAGGCTTTGAAAAAGAAGAACAGCGAGGTCAATATAGTGTTCTTCAGCAGCCAGAAGATGCGCGGGCTGAACAAGAGATATACCGGAAGGGATAACTCTACCGATGTCCTGGCTTTTCCTTCGGATGGGGATGATCCGCGGTTTACCGGAGACATAGCGATATGCACCGATAAAGCGGCGAAGAACGCCCGGGTCTACGGATCGACCTTTATAGAAGAAACAGCGCTTTATGTCATACACGGCATCCTGCATCTTTCCGGTTATGACGACACTTCGGAGAGATCCAGAAAAGTGATGCGCAAAAAAGAGGAACGCCTTGCGGAAAAGATCAAAAGATTTCTATAGCGAAGGATTCATCCACAGCGTTAACGCCGCTCTGGAGGGGATAGTACATGCCCTTAAGTCAGAGCGGAACATGCGCGTACATTTTCTGTCGGGGTTCCTTGTGCTTATAGCGGGAATATATTTTAATCTCAATTTTATGGAATTCATGTTCCTGTGTTTCGCGGTCACGTTCGTTCTGGTCGCCGAGATGTTTAATACGGCTATAGAGCATGCGATAGATCTCATTAGCAGTGACTATAATCCGCTGGCCAAGATCAGCAAGGACATAGCGGCCGGAGCGGTGTTTGTCAGTTCAGTTAACGCGGTGATAGTCGGATATATCCTGATAGTGAGGCGGGTGGGAGAACGTTTCGGCGGGATATTCCTGAGGATCAAGCAGTCCCCGTGGCATGTAACGTTCATCACGTTCCTGGTGGTGGTGGGGCTGGTGCTGGCGATAAAGATCATACGGAGGGAAGAGCGTCTCTTGAGGGGCGGTATGCCGAGCGGGCATTCGGCAGTGGCTTTCGCGGTATGGGTGGCCGTGACGGTGCTGACGGCTAACGCGCTTGTTAGCATACTGGTGTTCCTGCTGGCGCTCTTGATAGCGAAAAGCCGAGTAGGCAACGGCATACATACGTTGTGGGAGGTCGTTGCCGGAAGCGTTCTGGGAGCCCTGATTTCGCTTCTTATGTTTCAGATACTTATGTAGTTTTGGTTTAAACGACAGAGGTGGTCATGCGAGGAGTTGGTAATAGAATATTTGTGAATTTTTTTAACGGGATAGTCCTTCTTCTGCCGATAACGGTCACCGTCATCCTGATAAGGTTCCTGGTGATAAAGGTAAACAACGCGATACTGAACCCTCTGGTGAAGTTCTTCGCGCCGATGGCCGGGGGAAACCACGTGTACCTGGCGAAGGTCATCGTGTTTTTTAGCGTCATGGTGGCGGTAGCGGCTATAGGATGGGGCGCCAAGATACTGGTAATAAACCGTGTATTCTCCCTCGGGGAAAGGATCCTGCTTAAGGTCCCGATAATGGGGCGGATCTACAACGCGTCGAAACAGATATTCTCGACGATGCTGGGCCATGGAAAAACGATATTTAAACAGGTGGTCCTGTTGGAATACCCGCGCAAGGGGATTTATACCCTGGGGTTCACAACGGGAGTCACCAAGGGGGAACTGAAAGACGTTACCGGAACGGCAAGCATAAACGTATTCGTCCCGACGACGCCGAACCCGACGAGCGGATATTTTCTGGTGGTTCCAAGAGAGAGTATACAGTTCCTGAAGATGAGCGTCGAGGACGGCATGAAGCTTATTATATCCGGCGGGTCGGTAGGGCCGTCACCGTACGGCACTTTGAAGGATGACGAAACACCGGATCCGGTGGAATAGAAATGGCAGCCCATTCAGCGGAAGGGGTCATTTTAAGAAGGTTCTACCTGAGGGAGACCAGCTACGTGCTGGTGGTGTTCACGAAGGAGTTCGGCAAAGTGCGAGGCGTTATCAAGGGGGTGAGGGCGCCGTATCCCCAGTTCGCGGGTAATTACGAGCTGTTTACCAGATGTTCACTGCTCTTTTATAAGAAAAAGAAAAAACCGCTGGATCTAATTACACAGTGCGAGACCCTGGAATCCTTTCAAGGGGCAAAAAAAGAAATTGAAAGGTTGACATACGCCAATTATTTTATAGAATTAATAGACGTAGTCACTGAAGATTACGACGTGAACGAAGAAGTTTACCGCGTCCTGGTCGAAAGCCTCCGAATGCTCAGCGGTACATCGAGCGCAAAAAGGGTCAGCAGGATATTCGAGATAAAGGTTCTTTCGGCGCTGGGAATGGAACCTCAGCTCGACGGATGCACTGTGTGTGCCGCTCCCCTTGAAGGGGAACAGCTTTTCAGCGCGGCCAGTGGGGGTGTTGTATGTTCCGGTTGCGCTGAGAGGGACAGGACGGCGGTAAAGGTGTCCGCGGGAGTGGTAAAGTTCATGCGAAAGATAATAGAAAATGATCTGGACCGCGTATCGCACATAAAGGTGTCTAAAGAAGTCGGCCTTCAGACGGAAGCG
>CAZUYM010000020.1:9745-14804 GCA_964624805.1 uncultured Planctomycetia bacterium | reverse complement strand
AGCTTATCCAGATGCTTCAGAACTCTGGATACACGAAGCTCGTCCCTGAGCATATTGAGAAGCGTCGGGCTCAGGGATACAGTGATACGAAAATCCACACCGTCATCTATAAGCCTGTCAAAAACTTCTATCAGCGGTATGTATGTGTCCGTTATAGCTTCGAACAACCAGTTCTCTTCCAGAAAAGTCTCGTGTTCCGGATGGCGTATAAAAGGAAGATGCGCGTGCAGGACCAGCGCCAGGTAACCTTTGGGATCGCTCACTCTTTCCCCCTGTCAAAGCTTTCTCTGCCGAACATGCCTGAAGTCATACCGCCGGAGAACAGCCACTTGCGCAGGTGTCTGTCTACCTGCTCTCTGACCTCAAAAGAGCTTTCGCCTAGACCATAAGCGAGCATCTTGTAATAAAGCAGATCGGAGCCCATCCAGTCGCCGTCACAGACGTCGGACATGCAGTTAGTAGGCGTGCTGACCAGGTTGGACTTCGCAAGAGGAAAGAATTCTCCGGTCTCACATTCTATCCCCACTTCAGCGACCCATGTCTTGCCCGGATCACCCACATGCAGATACCAGCTGTCCGACCAGTTCTTCAGTGTGACATTGAAGGCCACCCTCTCCTTCGAACCTTCATACACCTCAGATACCCTGAGAACGCTTTTTGAAGCCGTCAGCCCCGCTCGAGCGATCTGTTCCCGAACGCTGTTCTCCACGTCTTTGTTTATTTCCCAGTAGGAATAGATGGTCCAGGGATCCCTGACCATAAGAGTTACACGGTTATCTCCGTAACGCTGTGGAATATCGAAAAATCTCTCCGGACGTACTTTTACTTCCGGCGGCAGAGAAGTTGCCTCTCTGCCTTCGTGACGATCCAAATCTTTTACCTCGTCAGAGTTCCCCATCAGGTGACCTTTCCTTATTCTACATAGTTATTGTGACATAACGCTGATAGTGTATATAATTAAATGAGAATAAATTGTACTCCCCAGCCTAACCTCTGTCAATAGAAATATTTATGGCGTAAAACCCTATGATATAAGCTTATTGTAGAGTGAAAGGTACTGCCCGGCCGATCTTTCCCAGGAAAAATCGCATTTCATGGCCCTTTCTACAAGTTCTCCCCACGCGTTCTTATCCTGATAAAGTGCGAACGCGCGCTCGATGGCTTTATACAGGGCATCGGCAGTCGCCGGACCGAACTTAAAACCGTTGCTCCTCTGCCTGTCTTCGTCGTAGTCCACAATAGCGTCATCAAGCCCCCCGGTAGCCCTGACTATGGGGATAGTCCCGTACTTTATGCTATACATCTGATTAAGTCCGCAGGGCTCGTACCTGGAAGGCATAAGGAACATATCGCATCCCGCTTCTATTTTGTGCGCAAGCTCATCATTAAAAGAATTGCTCACATACACTTTCCCAGGATACTTCGAAACCAGCCGGGAGAACATATCGTTATATTTTTTATCGCCTCGCCCCAGTATGACCAAACCCGCGCCCAGAGCTATTATCCTCTCTATCGATCCCGCCACAAGATCCATACCCTTCTGTTCGGCAAGACGCGTGACCGCCCCGATGAGAGGCGCGTCTGGAGGGATATCAAGTCTCGTGTCCCGGATAAGGTCCTCTTTACACTGGCCCTTTCCGGTCATATTTGAAATATCATACTTCGCTTTTATCTGACTGTCGTTCTTCGGACTCCATACCGAATAATCCGCGCCATTGGGAATGCCGTAAAGTTCGTCTTTTCTGGACTGCACCAGCCCTTCAAGGCCCGCGCCGTACTCAGGCGTCATTATCTCTTCGGCATACCGGTAGCTCACAGTGTTGACCGCGTCGGAATAAAGTATTCCGGACTTCATAAAATTCAGCTTTCCGTAAAATTCCAGATCGTTCATGTTGAAGTACTTCTCCGGAATACCGGCCGCCTTAAGCGCCCTCTTCCTGAAAATGCCCTGATACGCCATGTTGTGTATCGTAAAAAGCGTCCTGATCTTTCGATACGCGCTTTCTTCGACAAGTTGATGTTTCAGGTAAAAAGGGATAAGGGCGGTCTGCCAGTCATTGCAGTGTATGATATCCGGATGAAAACCCGTTATGTCCTGAAGTGCCAGCGCGGCTTTGGAAAAGAAACTGAAACGGTCGGCATTGTCCCGGTAATCCACACCGTCACTTCCGTAAATGCCCGCGCGATAATAATATTTTTTATTCCGGATGAAATAAACGGTTACTCCATTCTCCCGGGTGGAATATACATCAAACCTCTCCATGCCGTCAGGAAAAGGACTCTTAACGGACTCCGCTTCTTTTTCAATTTTGAAATCGTGATCGGTAACGCACCTGTAAAGCGGCGTTACTACCCTGACGTCGCATCCCAGCTCCGCCAGCGCCCTCGGAAGGCTCCCCGAGACGTCCGCAAGTCCGCCGGTCTTTGAAAAAGGTACCACTTCCGACGACACAAAAAGAACGTTCGGCATACGCGCCATTTCGCCGCGGGCTACCTCTCCCGGGAGTTTTCTTACCCCCGGGACGGAAGGAACCGCTTCTTCAAGATAATGAGGTACGTTCTTTCCGGTCAGCCTGTACATGTTAGACAGATGCATCCTGAAAAGCTCGTCATATACCAGGTTGAGCTCGGTCCCGAATTCGTCATACCACCAGAACCAGTCGCTTCCTTCCGCTATGTAAAGCTCCTCAAGCACTTCCGGCGAGGGAGTTCCCTCGGAAAAAACCGCTATGCGCGCTTTCTCCAGGTATACCCATGCCCTGTCCTTTTGGGGAGAACCGGACCACTTATCGAAGTTCCTGTTTATCCAGGAACCGCTGAAAAGTTTTCCTATATGTTTTCTTTCGCTGTTATTCTTAAGGTACTGCCCTATCGTTACAAGCTCCATCCCGTCGGACCCGGACAGCTTTTTGTATATTTCCGAGAGAAAAGCGTATCCGCCGTCCGGATAATAAGGCCAGGGATTCTCCCCGTCAAGTATTATCGGAACCAGGTGTTCTCCTTTATCGTTATGCAGACTTTTCTCTATTCCCTTAAGGTCCGCGTACATGTCATGGAAAGCTTTTTTCCCCGGCAGATTGGAATATTTAAAACTTACGGCATTGGATAGATTGATGTCTCTGAAAACCATATCTATGGACTTTCCGTCCTCTTCGGCCGTAAATGCCCTGTAGATCAGCTCGCTTCTGGAAATATCCTCCCCTCTGAAAGACTCGATAACTATGCCCTCATCGGAAGCCATCCACTTTATGCCCTCATCGGCAAGTATCGGTATTATGTTCTGGCTTACGCTTCCCTCCGCGGGCCACATACCTTCGGGCTTCCTGCCGAAAACCTTTTCATACAGATCTATCGCCTTTTTTACATGTACTTTCGCGTCATCTTTGTGATCTATGCCCCGGCCGGAAGAGTCGCCGCATAAAAGCGGCAGTATCGGATGATAATACGGCGTGGTGGATATTTCTATTTTTCCTTCGTCCTGCAGGCGTTTGTAAAGCGGCAAAATGGAACTTACCGTTTCCGCCTGGCATTTCAGCAGGTTCTTTTTATCCTCTTCGGTATAATCGGTCCCCTTTGCGACAAGCTCTTTGACGATCGGATCTTTTTTCCTGAGCGTGAACCCGCACCACGCGAGATTGAACAGTACCTGTAAGTCACGCATGTCCTGCGAACTGAAACCGGGCGACTTTACACGGATCGCACCCTCGGACGGATCCTCGCCCCTTTTTTCGAGAAGCTCAAGATACCTCGGTGAAGGCTCTACCGCCCTTTTCCAGTCGCAGGAAAAAAAGTTTCTGAGGATGAATATCTTCTCACCCTCGTCTAGCTCACCGGCATCTTTCTCGGTAAGCTCAAGAAAGATATCATCGACCGGCTTTCCCGATGAGATGTCCAGAAGCTGCCATATCAGCGAAGGCGTGATGTTAAAAGTGCTTCTTGCTTTTGGAAAATTATCCAGTATCGAAGCCATATCGAGGTAAGAATACGTGGCATGAAGCCTCACCCACGGGAGATGGTATTTCCCCGTTACCATGTCCTTGTATAGAGGCTGGTGCATATGCCATAAAAATGCTATAGGAAGTTTGCGATGCATAGCTAAGTTATAATAGTAATAGTGTTATGCGTCAAGGGATTTTTAGTGATCAGGGACCAGTTATCAGTGATCAGGGGTCAGTACCGAGTCCTGGGTATCGAGTACCGGGTTAGATCTAGATACTATATACTGGATACTGGATACAGGTCATCTGGATATCAGGGGATCAGGGACTAGGATATCTGGATATCGGGAGATCAGGGACAGGTTCTTGGCTTGCGGTGAAGGGTTACGTCTATCGAAAAAGTCTGTCGTTAAAGGGTGGCGGTTCAGCCCCAACCTTAAACCCTCTAACGATTCTAAAGACGCAACCGATCAACGATTAACGCGAAACTGAATACTGAATACTGAATACTAAATACTAAATACCAGCTACCGCCGCCCGCCCGCGGGCGCGCTGATCTCGCATCCACTTCAGAAACTCGGACAGGCGGGTACGGCGGGATAGTTCGTAAAGCTCGAGGCCCTTGTTCTTGAGGGTCATTATATCGTTCCAGAGATCGTTGGACCTGAGAAGTCCGAAAGCTATCCTGGGTTCATACGAAGGATCCACGCCGGCAAAAGTACGCCTCGCCTCTATCGTGTACCCTGTCTTCCCCCACGGACCGTCCGGATATTTGAACAGGCTTTTATTGTGCGTCTTGAGGTATATCCGTTTCCCATCACTACCGTATATGACAGCTTCCGGTTTAGACATCGCTTCCAGTATGATATGATACCGGGCAGCGTATCTCATCATCTTCGCGAGGTCCAAAGCCGTGGTATGCTGGGAATCTTTCTTCCCGGTAGGAAGTCCGGACGCCGTCGCAAAGTGAGTGTCCTCCATGCCTATTCTCTTAGCCTTTTCGTTCATAAGACGCGCGAATTCCTCCTCGCTGCCTGAGATACCGAAAGCTATAGCCCTGGCGGCATCGTTGGCCGACTTTATAAGAATGGCAGAGATCAGGTCCCTCAGCTTGTATTTGA
>CAZUYM010000020.1:6681-9645 GCA_964624805.1 uncultured Planctomycetia bacterium | reverse complement strand
TCGTTGGCCGACTTTATAAGAATGGCAGAGATCAGGTCCCTCAGCTTGTATTTGACGTCCGGCTTAAGACCCGCTATGGTAGGCTCCACATACAGCGCTTCGGCTGTAGGCACTATCTCGGCATCCAGAGAAAGTTTCTCCAGAGCGACGATAGCAGTCATTATCTTGGTAGTGGACGCGGGCGGATATTTCGCACCGGGGTGCTTCTCGAACAGGACATCGCCTTTCTTTACGTCGATGATCACGGCGGCACTGCCGTTAACGGTCACGTCGACCTCGGGCATCGTGGGCGCGCAGCCGGAAGTGAGTATTGCTCCGATGAGAATGATTGATAATATTCTGCTTGCCATGTTTGTATCTCGTATCTCGTATTTCGTAACTAGCTCGCTATTGGTATTGAGTATTGGGTTTAGTATTTTGTTCGCCATGATAGTATTTAGTATACGGTATTCAGTATTTAGTATTCAGTTTCGCGTTAATCGGTAACGGTTACGTCTATGGAATCGTTAAAGGGATTGCGGTTGGGGCTGGACCGCAACCTTATGACGAAAGACGATTCGATAGCCGTAACCCTTCAACGTAATCCAAGACTGTCCCCCATCTCCAGTTCCCCTGATCCCCAGATGTCCCCCGCCTACCAGCATCCAGCATCGAGAATCCAGGCCCTACCTATCCTTTTTCCTTTTTACTTTTTACTTTTTCCCTTTTCCTTCCCGAGCCCCATCCCCCTATACTCCGACCCGCGGTACATGACCACATTGGCTTTTTCGAGGGTGATGAGCCCCTCTTTTACCATATCATCCAGGTACGGTATGAATTGTGCGATCTTATCCTCGCTGTCAACGATCTCTATTATGATCGGGAGATCCTCCGAAAGGCGTAATATCTTTGCCGAGTGCATATGGCTCTTGCATCCGAAACCGAGAATCCCTTTGATAGCGGTGGCCCCGGCCATACCTTTTTCCCTGGCAAGAGACACTATCGCTTCGTAAAGAGGCCTCCCTTTCCACTTATCCGCTTCGCCGACAAACACCCTTAGCAGTTTTCCTTCAAGAGGTATTTTCATAATGACCACATCTCCTTATTCTTACAATATCTCTCCGAGCATTACTCCCGCCCTGAAGACCGTGAATCCTATAACAATACTCAGTAAAAGATTCATAAAAGCTCTCATCATCTCGCCATTATCCATAAGGTTCGACGTCTCAAGCATAAATGTAGAAAAGGTTGTAAAGGCTCCGCAAAATCCTATCATGAGGAGTACCCTGGCGTTCACCCCGAGTACGAACTTATTTTCGGAAAGGGCCACCAGAAATCCTATTATAAAACACCCCGCGGTATTCACCGCGAGAGTCCCGTAAGGGAACTCGGCTCCCAACGCTTTATGGACAAGACCCGTCAGTCCGTATCTCGAGATCGTACCGACCGTCCCGCCGATTATGAGATATAGTATTTTGATCATAGCTTGCTCCGTTTACGTCGATCGTTAATCGGTTACGTCTATGGAATCGTTATAGGGATTGAGGTCGGGGCTAGACCGCCACCCTAAAACGACAGCCGTTTCTCTTGCCGTAACCCTCCAACCTAAGACGATCTTTTACTCCTCGCGACCCTTCTCCTGGATGGATTAAAATATCCGTGCATTATACCCGGATAATCTTTTTTGACCGCATTAATTACCTCTTTTATCCCGAGCATGTCATTCTGTTTAACGTTTATCTTCAGTTTTCTAAAATACGCGCGTGGGTCGTAATTAAGATTACGCCACTGTATCATGTCGACGCCGGTCTTATCAAGAAATTTCCTGAAAGCCGCGTATTCGCCGCGCGAATCGGTGAACCCCGGGACGACAAGATAGTTTACCGATACAAACCCTCCGGCCTTTTTCGCGTTCTTTATCGACGTCACAACATCTTTCAACGCATACCCCCTGGGCATGTAATACGCCGAGTAGTACTTTTCGCGGACACTGCTCATACTTACCCTGATGGAATCCAGACCCGCCGCGAAAAGCTGCTTTATGATGTCCGGACGGCTCGCGTTCGTGTTAAGGTTTATGATCCCTTTGGATGTAGATCTTCGGATAATACGAACAGCTTCGACAAGCGTCTTCCCGGCCATAAGCGGTTCGCCTTCGCAGCCCTGGCCGAAACTAACAACCGGATCGGAAACGCGGTCTATGTGGTAAAGAGCGACTTCGGAGATCTCTTCCGGCGTGGGAATAAAAGTTATGCGCGGCTGTGTGATAGAACACCTGCCGCCGGGCTGATGAGATATGCACCCTATGCATCTCGCGTTACACGTGGGCGAAGTCGGCAACGGACCTTCATATCTTTCCAGAAAAAAGTTCTTCGCGGCCGGACACCCGTATTCAAGCGCGCATCTTTCCAGATGCCTCACAAGCCTGTTAAGTGGAAAAGTCTTCCTGAACTCTTTTACTTTTTTCGGCAGAAGTTTGGGGTTCATGCCTCCGAGTTCCTGCCTTTTTTCCCTGTCCACACGCATGGCGGCAGCGAAGAACTTCCCCCGGTATAAAGCTACGGCTGAATAACTGAAAAGCGGAAGCATCCGGGGCCGTCCGATCTCACGGTACGCGGCGCTGTAGGTAGAGGTATACCCCGGAGCGACAAAAGCCGCCACAGCCGAATATTCTTTCCCTCCCGGCCAGAACGGGTCGTCGGCAAGATCTACAAATCTTTCCGAATCCGGGTTGTACCCTATCGGCGCGCGCTCTGGGAGAAGAAAAAGTTCACTGTCCGGATGGAGCTCCACCAGGTCCGACGGTTTCAACCGGAAATATTCGTCGCCTTTCATTCCCGCCGCCTCAAGATGCGGCGCGTCAAATATGCTGCCGTCAGCATCGGCTATCAATAATTTTGGTATTTCCCTCTTCATCCCTTAACCCTTATCCCTTATCCCTTAACCCTTAACCCTTAACCCTTAACCCTTAACCCTTAACCCTTA
>CAZUYM010000020.1:4811-6581 GCA_964624805.1 uncultured Planctomycetia bacterium | reverse complement strand
CCCTTAACCCTTAACCCTTAACCCTTAACCCTTAACCCTTAACCCTTAACCCTTAACCCTTATCCCTTAACCCTTAACCCTTAACCCTTAACCCTTAACCCTTATCCCTTATCCCTTATCCCTTAGCTCTATCCCCACAGGACAATGATCGCTCCCCATTACGTCCGTCATGATAAAAGCGTCTTTAAGGCGTCCTTTAAGTTTCTCCGTTATAAAAAAGTAATCTATCCTCCAGCCGACGTTCCTTTCCCTGGAACGCGTCTTATAATCCCACCACGAATAATTCTCTCCTTTATCGCAGATCTCCCTGAAAGTATCCAGGTATCCGCGTGATACGAACTTGTCCATCCAGGCCCTTTCCTCCGGAAGAAATCCCGAAAACATCTCGTTCTGTTTGGGGCGGGCCAGGTCTATCTCTTTATGCGCGGTATTAACGTCACCACAGATGATAATGTTCCTGTTTTTTATACCGTCCACGTATTTCAGGAACTTCTCGTAAAAATCCAGTTTATATTTAAGTCTTTCAGGGCTTCCCCCGCCATTGGGAAAATAACAGGTGATGAGAACAAAGTCCTTAAAATGAAGTGTCAGGCACCTGCCTTCGGTATCCAGCCTGCCCAAAGGGAAATCTGTTTCAACGGATAACGGTTCTTTTTTAGTAAAGACCGATACACCGGCATAACCTTTTCGGTTAGGATTGTTCCAGTATGTCTTATACCCTTCGGGCTCCCTTAGGGGCTCCGTGAGTTGTTCGGGCAGGGCTTTAGTCTCCTGAACACACAATATGTCCGGTGAATCTTTTTTAAGCCATTCGAGGAATCCCTTGCCCTGTATGGCCCTTATACCGTTAACGTTCCAGGATAGTATGCGCATAATTCAGTGATCAGTCATCAGTGATCAGCCGTTAGTTGAAATTTAAATCCAAAATCCTAAACCCAAAATCCAAGGGAATCATAAAAATCCAAAATCCAAAGACGCTGCGTTTTGAATTTTGTCATTTGGATTTCATTTGTCATTTGGATTTTGACATTTGGGTTTTACTCTTACATTATGGCCAACTACGCCATCACCGACTTCACCTTCTCCACATACTGCCTTACAAGATCGCCGATAGAACTGAAGTCGCCCGCCTCGAGCCATTCCTTTTTAAAAACGCTGGACCCGAAAGCTACAGCGCTTGCGCCGCAGGAAAAATATTCACTTATATTGTCCAAACGTACGCCGCCCACAGCCATAAGTTCCACTTTATCAAGCGGGGCTTTAAGTTCTTTTAAATACGTTGGGCCGAAGAGGCCCGATGGAAAGACCTTTACCATGGACGCCCCCGACTCCCAGGCACCCAGGACTTCCTGTGGAGTAAGCGCTCCGGGGAAGACCGGTATTTTTTTCTTCACGCAATAGCGCAGGACTTCATCTTCGGTTACCGGAGATACAATAAATTCGGCGCCCGCTTCTTTAGCCTCTTTCAAGGATCCCATGCCCAGCACTGTACCGGCACCGACTGCTATCCTTCCTTTCGAAAAAACACGCGCCTTTTTGATAATATCGGCGGCGCTGGGGGTATTCATCGTTATCTCTATCGTCTCCAAACCGGCAGAGATCACCGTTTCCAGAAGAGGTTCCAGGTCCTTAATAGAAACGCCCCTTACGATACCCATAAGAGGCATTTGCTTGAACTTTTTTATATCCATGATTGCGCTTTTACCTGTTCACAGTTTACAGTTCACTGTTCACTATTTAATCTATATCCGTCGCCGACATACTCTCGAA
>CAZUYM010000020.1:0-4711 GCA_964624805.1 uncultured Planctomycetia bacterium | reverse complement strand
TTTACAGTTCACTGTTCACTATTTAATCTATATCCGTCGCCGACATACTCTCGAAGAATTCCAGATATTTATCTTTATCCGCTCCTTTTCTGAGTGCTATAGCCGTCCTGGGGTGCTCATTAAACATGCCTGTTATCGCGTAGGGAATAAGGTATCCCCATTCTATTTGTTCCCTCATCGGGATAAACTCATGCTGTATGACTTCCAGTATAGGCCTGAGATCGAATTTGGGGTTCTTCAGGAAACCTACCAACAGCTCAAGCGGGCAGTTTCCGGCGCCCCTTCCTATGCCATAGATGGTAGCGTCAACAAAGTTAGCTCCCTTTCTTATGGCCTCTATGGTGTTCGCGTAACCCAGCTGCTGATTATTGTGGGCATGCATCCCGACCTCTTTGGTCTTAAGGTGTGTTCTGTACTTTTTGACAAGATGATGTATGTTCTCCGAATATAAAGAACCAAAACTATCCACGACGTACACGGCATTCACGGATGTTTCCTTCTCTATCTGGTCGAGTGCCTCATCCAGTTCGGTCTCTATGGCCCTTGAGACCGCCATTATGTTTATCGTAGTCTCATATCCCTTCGCCGTGAAATCATTAACAAGATCAATAGCCTTGTCCGCGTCTTTAACATAACAGGCTACCCGCATCATATCCACAACGCTGTCTTTACAGGGAACGACATCTTCCTTTTTGACTCTCCCGATATCGACCATCACAGAAAGTTTTGTATTTGATTCAATGCCGTCTATCGCTTTTTTTATGTCATTTTCATCGCAGAACTTCCATTTACCGTATTCGTCCGGAGACAATATCTCCGTTGAAGCTTTATAACCGATCTCCATATAATCTACGCCGGCTCTGGTTATGGCCTCATATACCTTCCTTACGAATTTATCCTCGAAAAAATGGTCATTTATGAGACCTCCATCACGTATCGTGCAGTCAAGAACCTTTATCTCTTCTCTGTACATGTCGATCTCCTTACCTTAAGTGATATTGATATTATATAGTCCCATTATAATATACGAAAAGACGGGTTTGGGCAAGGGAATTTGCGGATTGGGGAAACAATTGCAGTATTCAGTTCTGCGTTAATCGGTATTCGGTTACGGCTATCGAATCGTCTATCGTTAAAGGGTGGCGGCTCTTCCCCAACCGTAAACCCTCTAACGATTCCAAAGACGCAACCGATCAACGATAGACGGGATCAAGAATCCGGGCATACCCGCCTTCCTCCTTCGCCGAACTATTTAAATTGTATCTGGTTTCGGAGGACACGTCGCTAACCTACTCTGTATTATTCAGCTTCGGCGGGTTATTTCGGCCATACAACTTACGTCCACTTCGTTCCGTAAGTTGTGGCCTCAATAAAAAAAACCAGCCGTAATAACTGGTCGGATCATACCTTGCTTGCTTGTTGGTTTTAAGATTTCAGATATCTGACATCTGTAATCCGACATCTGAAATCCGACCAGCAATCAGTATCTGATCACTAAAAAAAACGGAAGAGAGTTGATTCTCTTCCGCCTTTTTTACAATTCTGAGGTAACAATCTAATCTATACTGCCCCTCCTACACCGTGCCTCTGCGTTCTTCCAGCTGCCTGCGAATCTCTTCAGATTTTGCTTTCGTCAGAGGCATCCTCAAAACGAATATTATAGCGAGTATCATACCCGCTATCGGCAGAAAAGCCAGGCTGGCGCGGATCCCAAATATAGTCTCCGGAGTCTGCACCTTAAGCTTCCAGGTGAAACCCACCCATGACAAAATGAGGCCGGAGAAAAAATAACCTAATGAATTCCCTAATTTCAGGATATATGAAGCGCACGCGGTAAATGACCCTTCCCTTCTTTCATGCGTATTGAGCTCATCATAGTCAATAATGTCAGCGCCGATGGAACTATGCAGCATCCAGAGAGACGCCGCGGCCATTCCCATAAGGCCAGAGGCGACCGTCTGCAGCCAGATGATCTTCGGTGTGTACAGGAACCATGACCCTCCGTAACCCAATATACCGATACAGCAGGCTACCACTACCGCCCTGCGTTTGCCTATGTGATGCGCAATAGTCGAAAGAACTGGAACACCTATAACGCCTCCGAGCATAAACGCTATACCCATAAAGAACTGCCAGTTATCTCCGAGAACTTTGTTCCCGGCGGATACATAGAAAACCGTGGCATAGTAGCCCAGCGAACCAACCATGCTCGTGCCTATAATGAAAGAGACACCCACAATGACCATCTGACGGAACGGCTTACACCTCAAGGTCTCACCATAGGAACTCAGGATGGATATCTTCTCCTTAACGTTCACAACAACTTTGTCATAGTAGCGTTCATTGGTTTTAAAGAAAATAATTACGGCAAGAACAGCCATTCCCAATCCCAGGATCGATGAGTACACCTTAAGGCCAAGCAGCACATTCTTTTCTCCGGTACCCGGGATAAGGAACCAGGCCAGATTGGTAAACCTCAAAGCATAGAAGTTGCCCACCTCTGATATCTTCTGGGTAATGCTTCTATAGGCCATAATAGATGTACGCTCCTCATAATCAGGAGTCATTTCATTGCTCAAACTGTAGTAAGGCACTGTAAAAGAGCTGATTATAGGAATATAGATCAGGTTGGAACCAAGCATGTACCAGAATATCACAGACACGCCGAGGAACTTCAGATTCACCCAGGACGGCGACACCCAAAAAAGGATTGGCAGCATCAGTCCGCTTAAGATACCGGCGATAAGGATAAAAGGACGACGACGGCCATGTCTGGTACGCAGGTTATCGGACACCCACCCCACTACGGGGTCGACAATGGCATCAAAGATGCGGATGATCGTAAGCGCCATGCCCACAAGCCATGGTGCTACACCCAGATACATGTTAAAAAGCGCAAAAGCGACAGACGGGTACAGCCAGATACCCCACATATCGACTGCCGTTCCAAGACCATAGAACATCTTTGTGGGTATCGGAAGACGATCCCTCAAAGGTTTCTTAACATTAACTGCTTCAGTTTCTGCCATTCTGTTTCTCCTTTTCTTAATAAGATCATAACTTACGCGACTGCTAAGGAGCCTAAGTTATTTGATCGAATTCATCCGCCGTAGCTTTAGCGAAGGCGGATAGTTTTTGGAACTTGATCTTAGCGATTGTAACAGGCGTCGATAAGACGATCTACAGTCGTGGTAGCCACACACTGTACGGTATCGGCTCCGCCATAATAAAGCTTGATCTCCCCGTCATCTTCAACCACAGCACCGCAGGTGAACACCACGCTGGGAGTCTGTCCCGTAAGTTCGTAATCCTTCTCCGGGAGCAGGATAGCCTTTTCGCTCATGGCTTTGACCTTTGACGGATCCTCCAGATCTAAAAGACACACGCCTAATTGATAAATAAAGTGCTGTTTGCATTGTGTGCGCACTCCGTGAAATATGTTCAACCAGCCCTCGGGCGTCTTGATAGGAGCGGCTCCGGGACCTATCTTTGTCCAGGCCCAGCGTATCCCGTCCCAGTTGCGAAACACGCATTTGCTCTTTCCCCAGAAAACGAGGTCCGGAGAATAGGACACCCAGATATCACCGGTATCGGCTCCGGTATTCGGCCGGTCAAGCCGGGCATACAACCCGTTGATCTTCTCCGGAAAAAGCACGCCGTTGCGGTTGTCCGTTTCAGATATAAAACCCTGCCATTCAAATTTCTTGAAGTCCAGAGTCTTTACCAGGCTCAGCCGGCAGGTGTGCGCCGAGTGCGCGGCATGGACTATATAGTACGCGTCCCCTATCTTTGTCACACGCGGGTCATAATACATACCTGTTGTATACTTCTTGAACTCCGGATCCTCATGGGGCATCTCAACAGAAGCCGGCCACGGCTTAAAATTGTAACCGTCCTTACTTTCCGCGACCCAGAAACGGTCGAGCAGAGAGGAATCTTCCACCCTACACACCATCAGATAAACGTCATTGTATTTTACGATACCGGAATTAAAAACATTCTTGATATCGGCCTCCGCCGGAAAGTCCTTCCCCGTTAAAATTGGATTTCCCTCATACCGCCTGCATATAGGATACTTGCTCGTACTCACGTTTAACACCTCCGATTTTGAACTCATGTTTTAACCTCTTTCCACTTTTTATCTTTCTCAGGTTATCTCCAGCCACTCTGTATCCGCTCTATTCCACTCCAATATCACGTGTTTTCTATCCTCAAAAAACGCGCGGACCTTTCCTTCATCGTATTTGAACATGTCCTGAAGAATAGGCACCAGTATCGAAAGAACATTATCGGACAATACGCTTCTCCGGCAGATGTGCCCCATATAGGGCGCCGGCGAAACGGTTATCGTATATCCCTGGTAGGACTTGACATGCAGCATCACATGGACGTCGCTTGAACCGTCCCCGACATATATTATGGCATACCTGGAAACATTCTCTTTTTGCTTTAGCATGTCGAGAGTGGATACTTTAGCATGCCCGGCATTAGTCCTTTCGACATCCTGGACGATGCCATCCTTAAAAATAAAGGTCGTGCCGAAGATATTTTCCGCCGGAAAAATGCCTTCCACCGCCTTCTCGATACACTCTTTAGGGGCCGCGGATACAATATACGTGCTGAAACGGCAGTTTTCGATCCCCTCAGACAGGATCTTCATCAGTTCGGGAACCCCCTTTTTCAGCTCGATCTCTTTTCCTACTTCATAAAG
>CAZUYM010000019.1:0-15116 GCA_964624805.1 uncultured Planctomycetia bacterium | reverse complement strand
AAAGCTCAGATAGAAAAAGAAAAAGCTGAACGTGAAGCTCAGCGTGTAGCTGCCGAAAAACAGCGTGAACTCGCCAAGCAGCAGCTTGCCGCCGAAAAGGCTCAGAGTGAAGCACAACGTAAGGCTGAAATAGAACAAGAACGCGCCGCACTCGCTGCCAAAGAAGCTGAACTCGCTCAGAAAGACTCAGACAGAGAGAACCTCAAGCAACTATACGATGAGGGATTGCGTCTTTACAACGCTAAGGACTATGAGATGGCTCTAAAAAGATTCAAAACGATCCGCGCCGTGGATCCCGGGTACGCAAAAACCTCTTTTTATTTTCACGCATGTGATTACATCGTAAATCTCCACGCGAAACAGACCGAAGAATAATTCTTGCTATTCAAACAAAAAAAAGGCCAAAGGTAACCTTTGGCCTTTTTTAATTATATGTTACAAAACTGCTATGCTTGTTCTTTTAGATAAGCGTCAATACCCCTGGCAGCTTTTTTGCCGGCGCCCATCGCGGCAATAACCGTCGCGGCTCCCGTAACTATATCTCCTCCCGCAAATATATCCTTAACGCTTGATTGCCCTTTATCATCAGCCTCTATATTCCCCCACCGGTTAACATTAAGGCCGTCTATTGAATCCAGAAGAAGCGGATTTGATCCGTTACCTATCGCTACTATTACCGTATCCATCTCCATATCGAACTCAGAACCTTCTATCGGAACGGGCCGTCTCCTCCCGCTATCGTCTGGTTCCCCCAACTCGTTCTTCAGGCAGGTAAGGCTGCTAACGTTGCCCTTTTCATCGCCCTTTATTCCAAGGGGAGACGTCAGAAAATGGAAGGCAATACCCTCTTCCTTGGCATGATGTATCTCATCAAGCCTGGCAGGCATTTCCTGCTCTGTACGTCGGTATACCACTGTAACCTTCTCGGCATTAAGCCTCAATGCGCATCTTGCCGAGTCCATCGCCACGTTACCGCCCCCGATAACGGCTACTTTTTTGCCGACATTCACCGGAGTATCATACTCAGGAAATCTGTACGCCTTCATCAGGTTCACTCTGGTAAGAAATTCATTAGCGGAGTAAACCCCGTTAAGATTTTCTCCGTCCACACCCATGAAATACGGAAGACCTGCTCCCGTCGCGATGAAAAAAGCTTTATACCCTTCTTCTCTCATCTGTTCGATGGTCTTGATCCTTCCAATGACGTAATTCAATTTTATATCGACACCAAGCCCCTTTATACTTTCCACTTCCTTGTATACTATGTCCTTCGGAAGTCGGAATTCGGGAATACCGTATGTAAGCACCCCTCCCGGCTTGTGCAATGCTTCAAACATGGTAACTGTATATCCCTTTTTTGCAAGGTCAGCGGCACAGGTTATACCCGCGGGACCACCGCCTATCACGGCGATCTTAGTGCCACTAGAGGCAGTATCTGCGACTACATCTTTACCCCCCCGGCTCGCCAGTTCCCAGTCCGCTGAAAACCTCTCCAGGCTACCGATGTCTATCGGCTTGCCTGCCTTCAGGAGAACGCATTCCTTTTCACACTGGTCTTCCTGGGGACAGACCCTCCCGCAAACCGCCGGAAGCGTATTGGTGTTCTTTATAATATTTATGGAGTCCTGGAAACGCTTTTCTTTTATTGCCAGTATAAACGCGGGTATGTCTATTTCTGCCGGGCAACCTCCGACACAGGGGGCCTTCTTACACTGCAGACATCTTGAAGCTTCGGCCACGGCTTCTTCCTCATTGTACCCGTAGGGGACTTCATTAAAGTTCTTTATTCTTGCTTTGGGATCCTGTTCTCTCATGCTATTTACCTTTTTCAAGCCCTATTTTGCATTGTTTTTTATAATGGCACATCGCCTCGTCCTCTTCATCCTTATATCTGCCCTGCCTCTGCATCAGGTCGTCAAAATCTACAAGATGTCCGTCAAACTCGGGTCCGTCAACACAGGTAAACTTTGATTCGCCCGACGACTTGACACGGCAGCCGCCGCACATCCCCGTACCGTCTATCATTATAGAATTAAGAGACACCAGGGTCTTCACTCCATACGGTCGGGTCATTTCAGAAACCATCTTCATCATTATCACCGGACCTATTGCGAACACCAGGTCATACTTATCCTTTTCCAGAAGCTCTTTCAATACATCGGTTACAAACCCTTTTCTACCGTAAGATCCGTCATCCGTAGTGATCTCACATTTGGCGCAGAATTTCCTTATGTCATCCTCACAGATGACGATCTCTTTGGATCTGGCTCCTATTATAGTCGTCACGTTATTACCCGCCTCGACCATCGCCTTTGCTATAGGGTATGCTTCTGCCGTACCGACACCTCCTCCGATACAGATGACCTTTCCGACATCTTCCGTCTCCGTCGCATGCCCCAGAGGTCCGGTAATGTCCAGGACAAAATCTCCTTCCTCCAGCGCGCACAGCTTTTTCGTGCTTACCCCCACCGCCTGACAAACCACGGTCACCGTACCTTTATTCCGGTCAAAATCGTACAAAGTAAGCGGAAACCTCTCTCCCGTCTCGTCTATCCTGAGTATCACGAACTGTCCCGCTCTTGCCGCCAGTGAAAGGTCTTCTGCTTCCATCTCGACCAGGCAGATCTCAGGGTTAAGCTGTTCTTTTCTGACTATTTTATGCATTTCGTCCTCTTTAAATTAGTATTCCTCTTATCTCTCCTAAAAACAACAAAGACGTCCCCCTCAAGGAGAACGCCTTTGTTCTGCTAAAAACCATTATCGCCATTTTTAACCACCAGTCAAGAAAAAATATCAACCATGCATAGTATATATGTTATTACCGCTTAAATATTAGGCTGGAAATTCTCACCAGCGAAACGATCCTCAAACTCTCCCTCAAAAGGCTGCACCCATCCCCTATTAAGGCCCAGTTCAGCTATCTTCAAGGTTACCGAAGCAAACTCACACTTTGATAATCTCCTGTTGATCGTGTCATTCTCTCCGGCTTTATGCGCCGGATAATACTGGCTCATCACACTAAGGCAAGTATCCGCCCCCAGCTCCTTCCTGATGAATTTCAAGGTCTCTTCCGTACCTGAGACCGCCTCAGGCAGCACCAGGAGCCTCACTATAAGCCCTTTTAGCGCTATCCCGTCCCTCAAGTAAAGGTCTCCGACCTGCCTGCGCATTTCCCTTACGAGGGCCCGGTTATTTAAAACATAGCCGGGAGCCGACGAAAAGCGCGTTGCCATCGAGTCATCAGAGTATCTCATATCGGGAAGATACACATCGATCAACCCTTCTATCTCTTTTATTGCTTCAAGAGAATCATACCCGCCTGTATTATATACTATTGGGATCTCAAGCCCTCCCTCCCAGGCATACCCAAGCGCTTCAATTATCCCCGGAAGAATATGAGTCGGAGTGACAAGGTTAATATTGTGCGCCCCCTTTTTCTGCAGCTTTAGCATCATTTCAGACAGCTCACGCGCGGAAACGTTTTTCCCCTCTTGAGACTGGCTGAACTGGTGGTTCTGGCAGTAAACACAACTCATGTTGCAATGAGAGAAAAAGATGGTCCCTGAGCCTTCGGAGCCGGACAAGGGCGGTTCCTCCCCGTGATGAAGATCACAGGTATAGACGGACATACCCGCCCCCTCACCGCAGAATCCGGTTTCCCCTGCCGTTCGATCCACCCCGCAGTTCCTCGGGCAAAGTCCGCATTTTTTAAGCGCTCCCTGCAGCACCGGAAGGGCTTTTTCCGCTATTTTCATCCGATCTTTTTTATCCATATATGCTCCAAAAAAAAGTCGGGATCACACCTCTCCCAGCACGCGATCCCGACTATTAAAATACATCCACAGGGACGGTTATTCCCTAATGAAAACCTTTTTGACACCGCCGCCTATACGCTTTGTATCCTTAACCATACCGTTCACCGTTTCCCCACAACCCGCAATAAGCACTACAATGATCAGCATGGCTATAACTGCTGCTATTTTTCTCATTAATTATTCCTCCAATATTTACAGAACACACCAAACACTAACGTTAATTTATCACACACAAAGCTATTATTCAAGCGCATAGCACTTTTATTCCTGAGGCGTAACATCCCTCTTCCTCTTTCCGATCTTCGCTATGTTCTCAAGCTTTCCATAACAAATAAGAGTATCTCCCGGATCCAGTTCGTCAGACCCGTTCGGGGCCGGCAAAACCGACGATCCTCTTTCTATGGCCAGGACCAGGATGTCGTTCTCCCTGAAAGAAGATCCTTCAAGTTTCTTCCCTATGTCTATGCATGTTTCATCCAGAGTGACCTCTGCGATACCGTACCCTGCAGCCAGACGCAGTATCTCCTCAACCGGCCGTTTAGTGAAAGTGGAGCTTTTTATAAGGTTTTGCTGTATTTTCCTGGTCAGAACCCTTCTTACTTCTTTATTCTGGGCCACTTTTATAACCAGTAAAATGGCCAGGAATATTATGGCAACGTTTACCAAAACCGGGGTCAGGTTCATGCCTCCCTTAAGAATAGACAGCATCAGTGTAGATATGACGGATATCAACCCGGCATTACCCAATATCATAAGGAGCATGATTATCTTTCTGCGAATATCATTACTTAATATGATCTCTGATTCTCTGGTGGTAAACCCGGTTCCCGTAAAGGCCGAAAGCGCCTGAAAAAATGCGGTTTTCTGGTCGATCCCGGTGAGGTTCAGGGCTACAGACGCTATCTTCACAATAAAGATAGATATCAGTATGATCACTATGACAGGTATTACAAAAAGAAAACTCATATGGCCTCTCCTGTATCTTCTATTTCTCCGACGATCTCCTCAAGTATATCCTCTATGGTGACGATACCCACTACTTTACCTTCTTCGCCCGTAACTATTCCCATGGGCTGTTTTCTGTGCCTTAAGCGCGCTAGCGCGATATCCAGGCCGTCTCCCCTGTCTACGTGAACGGGTTCTCGGAGAAAATCCCCCAATCCGGTTTCTTTCCCGTCGCCGTCCGTGGAAAAAAGTATATCATAAATATTCACAATACCCTGGATGTTATTCTTGCTCCCTCCATAAAGGGGAATACGTGAAAATCCCGTAAGGGATGCCAGGCGTTTGACATTTTCTACAGAATCCTCCACGCTTATTGACGAGACTCTGTACAAAGGCACCATTATGCGTTCAACTTTTTTAGCGCCAAAATCAAGTACCTTATGTATAAGTTCGACTTCATCCGCCTCGACCTCTCCAGTTTCCTGCCCAAGTATCAGTAGTTTTTTAAGGTCACTCTTGCTGAAAGTCGAGTCCCAGGATTCGTTTCCTTTCCTGAATGGAGCAAGTATTGTCCTGGCTATAGCGTTAACGGAAACTATTATAGGTTTAAAAATGCCGTGGAAGGCCCTTAGCGGGTCAACCGCTCTAACAGCGAATATTTCAGAGAACTGGCGGGCAATAAATTTAGGAACTATTTCGGCGAAAATAAGCGTGGTCGGCACCATGACAACCGTCGCGTAAAGAGGTGCCATGCTGGGACCGAAATATTCAGTAAATATGCGCGTAGCCAGGACACTGTTCACTACGATGGCTATATTGGTACCCACCAGAGTGGTCCCCAGAAAAAAGCCTTCATTTCCAAGGAAATCACTAAGTTTTCTGGCATCCTTGTTCCCCGCTTCGGCCTTATCTCGCAGATTGACCCTGTTAACGCTCGTAAGCGCCATTTCCGAAGCCGTAAAGAATGCCTGTACGCCTATTACCGCAAGGATCAGTATGGTATAAAGTGTTGTCATTCTGCTGAGTCTCTGCCGTTATCGTCCTGTTTTTCTATCGCAAGGCTGGTTATACGGTTTTTAGAGATATCTTTGACCGTAATAATAAAATCTCCCACATGGATGCTGTCACCAGCCGTGGGTATCTTTCCTATGACAAGAATCACATACCCTCCGATAGTATCGACTTCATCTGTCTCTATTCCCACGCCTGTTTCTTCGTTCACTTCGTCTATGTGTGTCTGCCCACTGACCTCATATCGTTTTTTATCGATCTTTCGGATATTCGGGCTCTCAAAATCCAGCTCATCCCTTATCTCCCCTACGATCTCCTCCATTATATCTTCTATGGTCACAAGTCCGGATGTGACCCCGTATTCGTCTGTTATTACCGCCATGTGAGTGTGATTTTTCTGAAGTTCCTTCAGGAGATCGTCGACTTTCATGCTCTCCGGGGCAAAATAGGCTTTCCTTACAAGACTCTTTGATGTGGCATTGGGATTCAACAAAAAATCCTTGGAATGGACCACCCCTACGATATTGTCCAATGTATGCACATAAACCGGATACCTGGAATACTGACTCTCCTTGATCTGTTCGGTTATCTCATCCCTGCTCATGGTCATATCAAGCGCATCTATGTCTATGCGGGGCGTCATGATGTCGGCTGTATCCGATTCCTTGAACTCAAGTATGCTCTCCACCATATCTTTCTCTTTTTCCTTAACTACACCCTTTTCCTGCCCGAGAGAAAAAAGGGACCGGATCTCCTGTTTGGTTATCTTGGGCTTTCCCGGGGATATCCTTACCCCCAGCGTCTTAACGATAGCGTGCGCTATTCGAAGCAAGACATTCCTTGCCGGAGAAAATATCTTTTCAAAAAAAAGTATAGGCAGGGAAGCAAAACAGGAAACTTCCATGGCGTTGGCCAACGCGAACATTTTTGGTGTTACTTCCCCGAAAATAAGCACCACGATCGTCATCGCTACGATAGAGACAAGCACACCGCTTTCACCCATAAGCCCGTAAAAAATATCCCCGAATATCGAGCTGGCGGCGATATTTACCAGTGTATTTCCCACCAGGATGGTTACCAGAAGCCTGTGAGGTTTGGAAAGGAGTGTTATCACCCTGAGGGCAGAGGGACGTTTTGTTGCCTCGAGCTGCTTAAGGGCCATGTGGTCAAGAGACAGAAAGGCGGTCTCCGAGCTGGAGAAAAATGCCGAAGCTGAAAGTAATATTACGAAAAGTGCTATATCCACCTGGTTTTTATAACCCCGCCAGTTTTTCTTTGACCATACCGCCGATGAGCTTTCCATTGGCCCTACCTTTGACCTTGCTCATCACGTCGTTCATGACCTTGCCCATATCCGCGGGAGACGCCGCCCCGGTGGCCGCTATGGACTCTGCTACTATCTTTGCCAGTTCCTCTGCGGAGACCGGTTCAGGCAGGTATTCTTCAAGAATTGCCATCTCCGCGCTTTCCTTTACCACAAGATCTTCACGGCCGCCTTCTTTAAATTTTTCTATGGATTCCTTGTGCTGTTTGACAGTCTTTTGTATAGCCCCGAGGACATTGTCATCGTCCATCTCTTTCACCCGGGCTTCTATCTTCTTATTGTTGATGGAGCTTATAAGCATCCTCAATACGGACACTTTTACTTTATCGCCCGCTTTAAGCGCCTCTTTAAGATTCTCAGCTATTTTTTTTTCCAACATGACAGGTAACCTCGCAGTCTTTTTCCGTACTGTTGTTTTTGTGCTTTACAAGTTTTCGGCACGCGATAAAACGCCTTATCGGATCCAGGTAATCTATCAGCAGCCTGCCCTCTAGATGATCCATCTCATGCTGCACGACCTTTGCCGCCAATCCTTCAAACTTTCTGATAAAAAAATCTCCGTTCTCATCCTGAGCCCTGACCTTTACTGATTCCGGCCGCGCGACACTGACAGTGACTCCCGGAAGGCTCAGACATCCTTCCTCCATCGTGTCGCGTTTTTTTGAAGCCTCTATTATCTCCGGATTAACCACGTTGAGCAGCCCGTCTCCCGGGTCCATTACGAGAAGATTCAACCCCAGGCCGACTTGCGTGGCTGCAAGGCCTATCCCCTGGCCGACATACATCATATCAACCATTGAACGCAACAGCTCTCGAAAATCATCATCGAATTTTTCGACCGGCTTTGTCCTGATCTTCAGGCATGGGTCAGGGTATGTTTTTATTTCTAAGGGGATCACTATTTACTCTTGCACTGATTATTATTTTCCAAAGATACTACGCGGACCTTGAAATCCTGGATTTCCTTCGCATCCATCATGCAATACGAAAGAATTACCAGGCCGTCGCCGGGTTCCCCCCTGCGCGCGGCGGGACCGTAAAGGATGATCTTGCCGGAATCGGCTTTTTCTTCCAGGACATAAGTGGTTATTCTCTCTCCGTTATTTACATTCAGCACCTGCACCTGCTCTCCGGGCATAATGTCAGCAGCCTCAAGTATAGTTTTATCTATCCCGATACTTCCGTTATAGTGAAGTTCTTTCCCCGTGATCACAGCTTTAGATATCTTAGATTTACAGAACGTGCGCAGCATTTCTCTCCTTACTTAAACTATAACAAAAACGGCCGGATAAACCGTTTATGTTATTTAATAACCCCGTCAATATCGTCAGATTCTTTTTTTCCAAGTGGTTTTTTGCTGATATTAGTCAGGTTCTCCCCGTCGAAATAGAGGTAAAGGTCTTCCGAAAGATAACCCGCGTTTACAGGCAACATTTCATAATGCGCCTTGTAGAACCATTCTTCCCTGGTCCCGTTCCACTCTTCCGAATAGACAGTGGATTTAATGTCAGGATCGCCGTACATCTCTACGACTTTCCCCTTAGCCATCCCAGGGTTCAATCCCCCGCTTCCTACAGAGACGTTCAGTACCTGATCCGTATCGGGGTTCTCCATCCCTCCGCAACCGGCTATCAGTATGCATATCAAAACAAGGCTTAACAGATGATAGGACTTCAAGATACACCTCCCGTGTATTTATTCGCGCTCTTTGTATGTTGATCTGTACAAGAGGTCACAGAGATACTTCAGAAAAGTGTTCTTACAATCCTCTTCTATGGCAACTATCTCCACACCTACATCGTAAGGAGCCTTGTCTTCAAGGCTTGTCTTGATCTGCCATATGATCTTAGCATCAAGACCTATTGGCGTATTCTCTTCCGGAAGGTACAGTGTGATCTTCAGAGGTTCGTCCTTTTTGAGCTCCCTGGAAATCCCAAACCGGAGCCCGACCGGCGAAATATTCGTGGTCAGCACCTCATCAGTGATACCGCCGTTTTCTATAACTATCTTGAGCGGTATATCGATCCTGACAAAACGTCTTCTTTCTGGCAATTTTAGCTTCATATTTTCCCCTTATTGGGCAGAAGTATAACACACCGTAACAGGACGGTCAAGGTTTGTTATTCCCTTTCTGCAGCTTTAACATTATGAATCATATTATATATTATTTTAATAGGGAATCAAAGAAAAAAAACGAGCGACCCAATGGATCGCTCGTTCTCTTCCTCGGGGATAACCCCGAAATATCTAAATAATGCCTTATTTCGCAGCAGGCATATCAGGTAAAATGGCCGGCTTGCCGTATCCACCAAAACCGAACGGAAACGTAGCCACATCAAAGAACCCGGACGCTGTACGCGCAAATGCCTTGCAGCCTCCCTGAAAAAGACCAAGAACAAGACCCTGTATCGGATTGCTCTCTTTTGTTTTGTCTACGATCCTCTTGGGTATTTCAGTCCATCCATAAGCGATATTACCGAAACCCCTCTCAGCCTTCTGTATAGGTCCAGCAGGATACCCCCCTGTGGTACTCTGTACTGTGGCCTTCTGTACTGCAGTCTTCTGTACCGCAGTCTTCTGTACCGTAGTCTTCTGTACCGTAGTTGTTTCCGCCTTGGTCGTTGTCGGCATATCCGCCGCAAATACAGTGACCGCAAACGATACAACCATTATAAAAACACATAGAACTGTTAAACACTTTTTCATTATTTACCCCCCTTTCGCGTTTTCTGAAATATAGCATATAAAAATGTAAAAGTCAACCTGAGGCGCTAATATTATATAATGATCATGAGAAGCCTGCCGGCTCCCCGAAAGGGGACTTTTCCCGGAACACATCTACTCTTCCGGCGATCTCGTGGAAATGCCGTTCTCTTTGATCCACTTTTCTACCAGAGCTACAATATCAGGGTTAAGAGCAAACCGCCAGGCATCACTACGCCATTCGATCTCGCCGGAATATTCCCCTAAGTTCCCTAAAACAGCCACCTTGTTGTGGCTGTTATTCTCTACCAGTTTCCCCTTAAGCCGCGCCGCCGTGTCCGGATCGAACCCTTTTGTGTCTCTTCCCAGTATAACCAACTCCGGCCGGTCAAAAGAGATTATCGTCTCATATACCTTACGTTCCTGCAGCGCCTTATATCCACCGATAGGCATGTTGACACCCATAAAAAACGAATAGTCATCGCGAGAGGCGGCCATGACGCGCCTGTGGTCTTGAACTCGCGCATGCGCCATCTTCATGAACCCGGCTTCAAATGGGCCCAGCCCGTGAGATCTCAGCATAGCCTCCGCCTGTTCTTTTGTAAGGTCTCCGGAAAGATATGCCTCAAACGGCAGGTCTATAAGAACGCACGCCCGTACATACGGAACCTCTTCGGCTGTTTTTACGGCAAGATATGACCCCCCTCGGTGACCGAACATGCTGATGCTGTCAGGATCCACATCCAGCCGCTCTTTCAAATATTTCAACGCGGCTTTTATGTCATTTATCCTTTTCTCATCATCTAGCCCGGCGAAATCCCCCTGGCTTTTCCCCTGTCCCGGATTATCAAAAACAAAAACAACAAATCCTGCCCCGGAAAGTAACTTGCCCAGTGCCGACACCAGGGAATCTTCTCCTCTTTTTCTGGGTCCGTCATCGGGGACTATTAAGACTGCAGGAAAAGCTCCCTTTCCCGCGGGCATCCACATCTCTCCGGACAATACCATACCCCCGTTCTCAAAAAACACTTCTCTAACACCGTATTGGTCTTCGGTTTCGCCTTCAAGTTGACCGGCTTCAGTAAGTGCTTCGTCCTGGTCGACATCTTTTTTAAGACTACCCTGAGAACCTTTGCCAACGATAGCCTCCTTTACAAGTCGTACACCGGAGGCGACCATGGGGAACAAGTTGCTTATCCTATCCGCGGGGGTCTCCACCGGGGAGGTAAGTAATATTCTCATTTCAGGGTTTTCCATATCCATCCCAAGCATAACATGACCGTATTTCGACAGGAAGATCTTCACCTCAGGAAGGCCCTTCGCTCCGACTGAAAAACTCTCCGCCTCGACCTTCTTCCCTCCTATGCTGATGTATTCGTCTTTGATCTCCCTGACCTGGACTTTATCCCGCATTGGAGGAAGAGGGTCGGCAATCGGTATCATTATCTCAAAGAACTGCGTACCCTTTTTCCAGAAATTATATTTTCCCATGAGAGCCATGTAGGTGCTTATCTCTCCAGGATAAATCACCATCGTTTTCTCTCCCGTGGAAAAATTTTTTAAAGTCAGGAACCGGGGGTTCTCAAGAAATAGATAGTCGGAGTTTTCGCCCTCTTGCGTAAGCATTATAAGCCGCTTTTGACCTCTCGCTCCTTCGGCTTCCTGAATATACTTGACGGGAGTCCCTGACCTTTTCCCCAGTACCAGTTTCTGGGTTATCCGGGGATACCCGTTAGTCTGCGGATATTCAGAGACACTTTTATATATGGTCCTGTCCGCGGTTGAGTATCTGTCTACCTTTACGGAGCCAAAAGGCCTCCCTCCCAGGAAAACGTCAAAATTCAACTCTTCATGACCGCTCATCTCTATGTAGAAAAAAGCGAGGAGTACCAGCGCCGTTGCAAGAACAATAGAAAGTGTCAGAATAACTACTAGCTTTTTCATAAAACACTTATCCCCTCAACTGAAAAAACCAGTCTTATTCTGTCTTCAGATACGCTTTTTGCGAATTTTGAATTTGATGATACCCAGGAAGTAACTTCAGCCGGAGAGTTCCTCAAAAGGTGCCGGAACGACATACTCTCTCCCGGCAATAGAACACTTACCGTCTCTCCTCTGCCTTGCTGCAAGGCGGGAGTGCTCAACCCTTTCTCGCCCAGCGGATATACCCAGTCCCGGTAGAGCACTGCCCCGTCGGGCTCGGTAAATACCATCCCCAAGGTAAGAGATGTAATAGATTTGTTCGTCCCGTTCCGAACGGTACCCTCCACCATCGGCATCCCGGAAAACGTGCCCTCATCCACGATCTTCATACTTACGCTGGATATCACTATATCTTTCCGGAAGAGCTCTGCCGTGAGTTTATAGATCGAGTTTCGGTACCTGGACGCGAAGGTATCCTTTTTCCACTGGATGTACAAGCTGTACATAACAAGCGTGGAAACAAACACCACCGCCACTATAAGTGAGGAAAACAGGATGACTATCATGTGTTTCTTTTTTACGAACATATCAGGGCCTTATCTCCTCCATATATTTTTCCCGCACACTGTTGTAGTATTCTACCATTTTCCTCGACGCGTAATCCGGATACGTCCAGGGCCACGGCCTGAAAGTGCCGTCCTGAAAAAAGAGAGTGGATTCGGCGAAGATCTTTCTTCCGATGTACACGCGATGCGTATAATCTTTTGTCGTAAGGAGAACAAGTTTGGCTTCGGTTACATACCCAGGATCGATATTAACACGGCGCTTGCCCCCGGAAGCCGACCTCTTTTCAAGTTCGTTAGTTCCCAGTTTAGCTTCTGAAATGTTCTCTTTACCCAGAAGACGTTTAAAACATATCAGTTTTCTGCTGAGAGATCCCCCAAACTCGTCGCGATAATATTCCGTATAGTCAAAAGGACACTCGAGTGTCGGAACATCCTGAGGCCCGAACAACTCCTCAAGCCCATTCTCCGCCTGCTCCAGGTATTTTTTATCTCTGAATATTACGCTCGTTACAAGCTTAACCGGTTTTTGTTCGAAGATCTCACCCATAATACCTCTACTCCCCTATCACCTGCAGAACCAGGCGCCTCTCCCTTGGTCGGGTATCAAAATCACAGAATACTATCTGCTGCCAGGTACCAAGTATCAGAGTCCCGTCGTAAAAAGGTACGGTAATGGACGGGCCCATAAGAGTTGACCTGACATGGGAAGACCCGTTATCATCGTGCCACGTCTTACTGTGCTCATAGATCTTGTCGGTGGGAGCGAGTATCTCCAGCGCGTTCTTAAGGTCCTTGACCAGATTCGGTTCGTATTCAATGGTGCTCAATCCCCCGGTGGAACCGGGGTTGAATACCGAAAGCATCCCTTCACGCATGCCGGATGCAGCAACTGCATTCTGGCATGCCTCGGTAATATCAAGTACGTCCGTATTTCCCTTTGTCTGAACAGTTAGGTATTCTGTGGTGATCATTATTCCCGATAAGCGCTATTGATCTCTTCCATTGATATAGCTGATGAGCGCTCTTCTTTCTTTCGGCATAAGTGTGTTGAAAAAGATGGCTATATCGTAATGCTGTATGCGCCCGTCCTTTTTAACCGCATGCTCTCTTACCACGACACCATCGAGGTTCATGGTTTTGGAAGAGGCCCCTTTCTTACCCGGTAGTGCCAGAACGACCTGTACTATGGTCATAAGCGGTATGTGTCGGTCGACTTTGCAATACACCCCGGAAGCGCTTACATCGAGACTTTGCGTGATGGTATTGAACCCGTCCCCCGACAGTTGGATAGAGATGTTGGGATCCTTTATACGCGGGTGTTTTCTGCGTTCAATTTTTTCAGGCATAATATTCCTCCAAAATATCGTAATTTGTTCATCCAGACCCGGACCATGGGGCCCTTCCCTCACGGTCCGCTGAACTGCTCTACTCTAGAGCCTTGTGCATCATCCCGGGGGCCAGGAAAACTTCCTTCCGCCCAGGATATGCGCATGAATATGAAAAACTTCCTGACCGGCATCACGCCCGCAATTCAGGACAACGCGATAACCCTTTTCTACGAGACCCTCGGAACGCGCCAGCAGCGCGGCCTTCACCATCAACTTCCCAGCCAGAACTTCATTCTCCCCTGAAACATCGTTCATGGTCCCTATATGCTCTCTCGGGATAAGAAGAATATGAACAGGGGCCTGAGGGTTGATATCTCTAAAAGCAACAAGTTCATCGTCCTGATAAACTATGTCCGCGCTTATTTTGCCGGCGGCAATATCGCAAAAAAGACAATCGTTCGTCATGTCAGAATCATTATAACATGTATGCATTATTTTTCAAACTATTAGAGATGGTGATAATGAGAAAGTTTTAGGTGGTTAGGTGAAGATCCGGGCGACCTGGTCGGTTTCATCCTCTGTAAAGACCTTTATGCCGCTTCGAAGAAGGAGTTCTGCCGTCACACCTGCCCCCTTTCGAAGGGTACCGTCGTATTTTCCGGAATATACGCTGTATTTCCCGCATGACGGACTGTGCGCCTTCAGGATAGCCACGACCACAGAGGCGCTCCTTGCCACCTCCAGGGCTCTCTCGGCGCCTTTCAGGAACTTATCGGTGTTATCCTTGCCGTGAGAAGATATGACGGCCGCCTCCCCGTCAAGAACATCCCCACCCATGCCGCCTGAGATCTCATTCCGGTCGCGTGGACACCCGCATCCACCTTCTATCTCCGGGCATATATCGACATGGTCGACACGATCACAAAGTTCCTTCACAGAAAGAGATAAACGGGAGTTTCCATCATAAGCACACTTCTCCCCGATAAGGCAACTGCTGACAAGTAGTTTTGGTGACATGATAGTTTTATGGGTTCTGGTTCGAAATGATAAGGGATGAAGGTTGAAGAATAAATTATGGGTTTCTTTATTTCAACCCTTATCCCTTAACCCTCATCCCTTAATTTGCTAGCTGATTAGCTACTAAGCCTTTGCGGCCTCTGCCTTTTTCTTTTCCTCTTCGGCCGCTACGCGGTCCGCTTCGACTTTACGTTTGAAACACTTCTTAGTGCAGTAGAACGTTCCATTACGATAATACCATAACTTCTTTAATAGCGCTTTGCTGCAACTTGTACATTCGTCAGGACGCTCCGGCTTCTTCTGTTTAGGCTGACGGGCGGGTCCTTTTTTAGGACCTTCTTCCTCCGGTTTCTCTTCTGCCGGAGCTGCCTCAGCGGGTTTTTCTTCTGCTGCCGGAGCTGCTTCTTCGGCAGGTTTCTCTTCCGCCTGAGGCGCCGCTTCTTCAGCAGGAGCTTCTTCGGCAGGTTTCTCTTCTGCCTTAGGG
>CAZUYM010000018.1:0-15133 GCA_964624805.1 uncultured Planctomycetia bacterium | reverse complement strand
CTGCTTAAGAATGCCCAGGCTTCCCGGGGAGAGGAAGAGTGTCTTCTGGACACTTTCGCGGAACTTTTATATGGATCAGACGGCGTGCTGAATCAGTACTTTACCAACAATATAAACTTTTTCCTTGAAAAGAAGAACAGGAAGAAGTTCATACCTATTCTGGAATCCCTGGCGCGCGGCAACAGTACCATCAAGGAGATACAGAAAGATATGGGCAAGCAGGACAAGGAGCTGGGGAGCATGCTGCAGAAACTTCAGGAAATGGACCTTGTCCTTAACAGCGGCATTTTTTACAAGATAACGGATAAGCTCTTCGAGTACTGGATACGCCACGTGTTTACCCTGAAGGCGCAGTCGATGATAGACGATATGGATATAAAATATCTGGAATTCAAGAAAGCCGTTCTTGAGGATCTCCGAATGTATCAGGATTTTTGTTTAAAGGGCGTAGAGACTGTTATAGCAGATCTTTTTTCCTCTTTTGGCGGCGAGAAGATAAGGATCGATATTAACTGCCGCAAGATGCCGAAATTCGATTCCGTGAAAAACCGGTCGTTATCGGATAATATTTCGCAGATCACAGGCATGACCGGGGGGCGGAAATGGATATGCCACGTGAAGAAGGGGGATATCGTCGACGAGCGTGATATCTTTAACCTGACCAGTGTAAAAGAGGCCGAAGGCGATCCGAAAATATCCAGAAAAATATTCGTCTCCCTCAAAGGCATAGAGCAGAACGCGTACCTACTGGCTAAAGATCAGAACCTGTGGGTATGGGACGCAAATAAACTTAATTCTATTCTCCGTTTATTCGGAAAGTTCGAGCTGGTATTATGAAGATCGGTGTAATCTCCGATACGCACATACCTGTTTCCGCCACTGAGCTCCCTGAGAAAGTCCGTGAGTATTTTAAGGGTTGTGACCTTATAATCCACGCAGGGGACATCGTAGAAAAATCAGTTCTGGATAAGCTTGGTAAAATTGCTGAAACGCGAGCGGTATGCGGCAATATGGACAGCGCTGAACTCAGGCAGATCCTGCCGAAAAGACTAGTACTGGATGCCGCTGGAAAAAAGATTGGGGTCACACATGGCAGCGGGCCGCATTTCAAGGTGATGGAGTCCGCTAAAAAATCTTTCAAGAACAAGCCGGATGTTATTATTTTCGGTCATTCTCACGGTCCGGTCAATGAGATGAGAGATGGTACACTTTTTTTCAACCCCGGCAGCGCGACCGACAAGGTATTCGCCAAATATCGTTCTTTCGGTATCATCGAGATAACCGGCGACGATATACGTGGTGAGATAATCCGAATCGACGATTAAAGAGAGAGATAAATGGTCTGGATACAATTCGCTGTCTGCGGGGCATTACTGGCAGTTTTCGCTTACAGTCTTTGCAAGGAAGGTATTATCCTTTCCGAGAAAACGCATCTCGAAGAAGGGGTAATAGGCATGTTCTTCCTGGCCGCGGCAACATCTTTCCCGGAAATTGCGACAGGGGCTACGGCCGTATTCTCGCTGGACATGATCGGGCTCGGTTACGGTGACCTGGCAGGGTCGATCATGGTTAACCTCATGATATTGCTGGCTCTTGACGTTTATTGCGGAAAGGGGAGGATCCTCCTTAAGGTAAGCAGACTGAACAGGGTGACCGGCATATTCGTCCTTGTCGCGGCCGCGATAGTCTTGAGTGCCGCGCTGGCAAGGACGTCGGGAGTCTTCCTTCCCGTGATAGGAAGGGTTGGTATTGAGAGTGTTCTTCTTATAGTTGTTTATTTCGTATATCTTAAGGTTCTTTCTCAGAAAGGCCCTCCAAAACATGAGGAGATCCACGGTGAGATAGACGAGCCCTCCTGGCGGATCTGGTTGAAATTCATAGTACTCCTCGTTATCGTAATGTTTCTCGGTATGTGGATGGCCAATGTCGGAGAGAAGATAGTTGTAAGCACCACTCTTTCCCAGACGTTTACCGGAACTCTTCTTTTGGGTTTTGCTACGTCACTTCCGGAGATAATAGTTTCTTTCGCCGCGGTGAGAGCCTTATCGGTAGATATGGCCGTCGGGAACATCCTCGGCAGCAACCTTTTCGATATATGCGTTGTTGCCCTCCTGGATATGCTGACAAAGGTACCGATCCTTGGGGCGCTGACAAGGGGGCAGGTGCTTTCGACTGTTTTTGTCCTGGTCTTGTCGGGCATCGCGGTACTGGGTCTTTTCGGAAAAAAAGATACAGAGCGTCGCGCGAACTGGGATACCTCTTTAATTTTTGCTGTAGGTTTGGCGGGCTTTGTGATATTATACTTTATCAAATAGGGTAACGGTTGAGAGTGCCGGAACCCGTGCGAAATCTTGTTTTTTCACGCCTCAACAGGTATCAAAATGGGTGTAATTCTTACCAGGGAAGAGATCGAAAAAAGGGAATACGACTGGCTTGCGCCGTATGCGATGAAAAGCGCCGAGACGGGCGGACGTCAGTACGATGAACCGGAGCATCCCTACCGCACAGTTTACCAGCGAGACAAAGACCGGATAATATATTCCACGGCATTTCGGAGACTTCAATATAAGACACAGGTCTTCGTAAATCACGAAGGGGACTATTACAGGACCCGCCTTACGCATACAATAGAAGTGGCTCAGATAGCAAGATCCCTGGCCCGAGCTCTCAGGCTCAACGAAGACCTCGTAGAGGCCATAGCTTTGGCGCATGACCTTGGACACACTCCTTTCGGACACGCGGGAGAAGATACCCTCGCGGAACTCATGAGTTCTCACGGAGGTTTCGACCATAACTCGAACGGTCTCCGGGTGGTTGACCATCTGGAGCAAAGGTACCCGGATTTCCCCGGACTCAATCTTACGGGGGAAGTAAGAAGAGGCATAATCTGCCATTCCACACCGTATGATGACAGGCGTGAGGAAGGGACCCTCCAGATCCCGGGTCCGTGGCTTCTTGAAATACAGGTAGTCGATATAGCGGATGAGATCGCCTACGATAATCATGACCTTGATGATGGCTTAAAAAGCGGGCTGCTTGACGAGAAGGATCTATCAGGGGTCAACCTCTGGGAAAGATCATTCTCGGACATGAAAGAGCGCTATCCTGACATAGAGGTCGGCAAGACCAGGTCTATGATAGTGAGGGATCTAATAAACCGCCAGGTGTCTGACGTTATCGACAGCACTTTGGATAGGCTGAAGGGGCTTGATATAAAAAGCCCGGCGGATCTCGGTGGACGTTCCGAAAAAATAGTGGATTTCAGCGAGAAACTCAGGAAAGGCCGCGCGCCCTACAGAGCAGTGCTTTTTGAGAAACTTTACAGCCATTACCGGGTTGTGCGTATGTCCAACAAAGCGTCCCGGTTTCTGAAGGAACTGTTCAATGTGTACTGCGACGATCCTCGCCAGCTTCCTCCGGGCGCCCGGGAGGGCATAGAGAGTAAAGGCAAACACAGGGTTATCTGCGATTATATATCGGGGATGACGGACCGATACGCACTGGACCAGTATAAGAAATTTTTTGAGCCGTATGAAAGAGTATGATAGAGATTGCAGCTGTCAGATGGTAGATTTCAGATATGCTTGGCGCTGTCTGTAATCTGTAATCTGTAATCTGTAATCTGTAATCTGTAATCTAAGAGGACTAATGGACAGATTGTTCTTAAAACTAAAAGAGAACTGGGATCTCCACAGGGAGATAAAAGCTTTTGGAGCGTATCTTAAGAATCCCACATGGGATATGATCCCCGACATCCCATCCACACCAAAAGACCTGGATAATACCGAAATAGCCCGTTACGTTAAGGAAAAAGCTCCGACAAAAAAGGACGTTCGCGGGGAACTTTCGCAGGTTATAAAAGCCATGAAGAGTTCCCGGGAAAAGAAAGACATCTGCAGGATGAAGTGCGCCTGCGGGAAGCACGGAATTGTATACCCGCTGATATCAGATGAGGGCATTTGCGGATATATCGTCCTTTGCGGGCTGAAAAAACCCATGTCCCATGAACTGGAGGAGATATTTGTCGCTTTTACCGACGCCGTTATCCGTGAATCCAGAAAAGAACTTGAACTCGAGGACATGAACAAGACCATAAGACCGAGAGCTATAGCTCTTTCAACCGTACACACGGTTCATCGTCTTATGACTTCCACTCTGGATCCAGAGGAACTGCTTCCCAGGATAGCCCGCCTTTCTCTGCAGATCATAAGGGCCAATCGGTGCTCGATAAAACTTGTGGACAACAGGCGAAAAAGCCTTATTCCAAAGGTTACCGTGGATCTCAGGAAGAAAACCACAAAATTGAAAAAAGTCGAAATAGGCAAATACGCGCCGGGTAAAGCTGTGAAGAAAGAGACTTCTATCAGGGGCGCCAACTATCTGGCTACGCCTATGATAGACGAGGACGTCGTGGGTGTGATCACTGTTTATGACAGACTGGACGAGAAACCGTTTACTGCTTTTGACGAGGAGATAATGAAGACCCTTTCGGAGCAGGCGGCTATAGCAATAAAGAACGCGCAGCTTTTCAAGGAACAGGAGGATATAACCCTGAGCAGCATAAAATGTATCGCGCTCCTTCTTGAGAACAGACCGCACGGCAGCCGACGCGCCGAAGCGTCATTTTTGAAGCTGATCAGCATTATAGGCCCGAAGTTCAATATGAACGAAAGCGAGATAAAGATGCTGCAGTACGCGGCGATGCTTCACGACGCGGGGCAGATAAGTATTCCCGAGAAACTGTTGATGAAAAAAGGCGGTCTCACCGGAAGCGAGTTCGATATAGTTAAGATGCATCCGATGAAAGGAGCTTCCATCCTTGCAAAGTTCAAGCCGCTCAAGCCTATAGTACCTATCATATTGTATCACCATGAGAATTTTGACGGGACGGGATATCCCAAAGGGCTCAGGGAGAGGGACATCCCTCTTTCGGCGCGAATACTCGGTATTGTAGGGGCTTTTGAAGCCATGATCACGGAGAAGCCTTACAGGAAAGCACTGTCGATAAAAGACGCGATAAAAGAGGTAGAGACGAATTCCGGAGTGCAGTTCGACCCGGACATTGTTAAGGTCTTTATCGAGGCCGTGCAGCGCAGGGATGTGACAAGACTTCTGGTGAAAGAGCTGGGGAAGAGATGAAAAAGGATCTGGCAAAACTTCTGAAAGATGACCTGGCCGTAAGGATCCTGGTCTTTTTTTATGAGAACCAGGCCAGCCTGGATTCAGCCAGAGGCGTGTCAGCCTGGGTTAACGATGACAGGGAGAAGGTCAAGGCGATCCTGAGTAAGCTTGTTAAACTGGGCGTCCTCAATAAGGATTCGACCGGCGCCACCAAAGGGTACAGTTATACACGCGATAAAAATGTCATGAAAACGGTAGAAGTCTTGGTGAAGGATGTTTGATCTGTCGAGCCGTTCCGGCTCTATCTTTATACGCATTACTATACTTCTGGCGGTTATCGCTATTTTGTGCGGTCTGCTTTTCGTGAATCTCGGTCTTGTGGCAGAGTTTGCCGTCGACAAGTTCACTGACTTCAGGCTTTCTTCGGATAAGTGGTCGGGGACTCCGAAGAGTGGATATGTCCTGGAGGGGATGCGGGTTGAGTCTAAAACAAGCGACATAGCCGTGACCTCCGGGAAAGCAACCGTGAAAGTAGTATCTTACAGGCGTCTTGAACTGGATTGCGATCTTCAAGGAGTCGAGTTCGCATATGGGAACGGTCAGGGTGGGGTGGGGGCAGACCCCGACAATATACTCGAAGCCGCTTTCGCGTCCGCACTGGAATACCGGAAAATAGCCTTTAAGTTATTGCTCGACGGGGATAATATACGGGTATCGGAATTTCAGGCGGATTCCGAGAATATTCGGGTAAGGGGAGATTTCTCGCTTTTTAAGGATACCGGCAGAGCGGTTCTGGAAGTGGAGATATCGTTTTCCCCCAAGATGTCGGAACATTTCGCGGATTTTGTAAAACAGGGCGCATTAACCACCGGCAGCGATGGATGGTATAGCACCGTTATAAGTTACACCGGGCCCACGGTGCTTTTAAAGGCACTATATTCGATATCTACAGGATAGAGCAATAGAAATCGATATTTTTGGGAAGAGTGAATTGGGAATTGTAGATATGAGTCCATTCTCTATTCCCGATTCCCAGGGTCCCCGATACACACTGTACCCCTTATGCCTGAACACTTTAGGTGAATTTTTCCCACTAAACCCCTTGCTATTTAAAATTTATATGCTACAATATAGCCCAAATGTCGGACGGCAGTTTTCAGAATGATTTTTTTGGGGATAATTCAAGCGAAAAAAGAGCACGCAGGTCGCCTCTTTTTTCGAGGATATCTGAACAGAGATCTTTACCCCACCTTAGGATGCCCATAGAATATACCGTGATCATTTCGGTGGGTGTTCTTGTCCTTCTGGTAATCGCCTATGCTGCCGGGATGGAGAGGGGTAGGAGTTTCTCCGGGGGGATGTCCGAAGAGGAACACATACGTGCGGAAGAATCAGTCGAAGTTGCAGCATTCGCTCCTGAGATCCCGGATGATGTAGAGATAGAAACGGTTGATCAGGCAGAATACGGTGTTGCTGACATGGCGGAATCCGAGGTGGAGGAGGAAGAAGCCCTACGGTCTCAGGAGACAGTTTCCGGATCCGGCATAGCAGGCTCCGTATATATAGTCCAGCTTGCAAGTTTCAAAAGCAGGAGCGCGGCCGCCGATGCAATTGAAGAGCTTCGTGATAAGGGTTTTGAGGCGGATGTTACCCGGAGCGGTGACTGGTATCAAGTCTCCGCGACAGGATATCAGACGATTGGGGAAGCCAGAAAAGCCCAAGAGCGTCTCGGCGAAGAATATATTGATTGTTATATCAGGAAGATAAAATAAAAGACGAAAGTCGACCGCCAGAGTCCGGTTAAAAAGGGGCTTGGGAGAGACGACAATCGTTAAGGAGGAAGTAAAATGACGCAACATCCCAGTTTAAAAGGAAGCAAGGAAGGCGGGATCTTCAGGTCGGTTTTGAAACGTTTTGAAAAGATAAAAGAACTTTCAGAAAAAGATAAGTGGGACGAGGAAAAGGATTCTGTTTATAGTTTGCCCAAGGTAAGGCGTATCAAGTTCAAGATCAAGAAGACCAAGGCAGCCGAAGGCGCGGCGGAAGATGGCGCAGCTCCGGCTGATGGCGCGGCTCCGGCCGCAGCACCGGCTGCAGGCGCTGGTAAAAAAGAAGAAAAAAAATAAGAACGCAGACATATACATCTTTAAAGGGCGGCTTATGCCGCCCTTTGTTTTTGAAGTAAGGAGAATATATGCTTTCTTTTGATGATTTCAAACAGATAGATCTTCGTGTCGCGGAAATACTTGAAGTTAAAGACCATCCGGACGCGGACAGGCTTTACGTTCTCCGGATAGCAGTAGGTGATGAGGAGAAACAGATCGTCGCGGGTGTGCGTGAGCATTATTCTGCCGAAGAGCTCACCGGGCGTAAGATAATTATTGTTAACAATCTGGAGCCCGCTACCATAAGAGGTGTAGAGTCTAACGGCATGCTTCTTGCGGCAAAGGATGACGGTGCACCCGTTATCCTCATGCCCGAGAGGGATGTTCCTTCCGGGGCGGTTATATCTTAGCTGAACTAGAGCGCAATTTTAGTATTCAGTATTTAGTATTCGGTATTTAGTATTTAGTTTTAACCGTTCATGGGTGTAGAAACTAGTTGGTTTGTGGTCAGAAGGTTGTGGTCTTGACCACAACTACAAACTATTAACCAAACCCGCTTCCAAAACTTTAAACCTCAGACCAGCCCTTGACCTGGAGGTTATAATGATTCCTTGGATTTTACTAGATAAAGTCATATCACCCGGAGACGGTAAAGAACTGCGGTTGTTCCAGCGGGATTCGGAGTTTTCAATTAAAGTAAGCGCCGATGAACTTATGAACAGCTATGTTCATAATTCGGAAGATGCTTTAGCTAAACTCGCCTGCCTGAAGATAGGGAATCAGCCGGAGCCGCAAATTCTTATTGGTGGCTTGGGCATGGGATTTACTCTCAGAGCGGCATTGAATAACCTTAGTGTTGAGGCCCATGTCACTGTTGCTGAACTGATACCTGCTGTAGTTAAATGGAACCTCAGCTTCCTTGCTCATTTGGCGGGGAGCCCTCTTAATGACAAACGGGTGACGGTTTATGAAGGTGACGTGGCCGATAAAATAAACACTGCGCATAATTTATACCATGCCATCCTTCTGGATGTGGATAACGGCGCGAATGGTTTGACGCAGAAAGAAAATAACAGTCTTTATACTCTTGCGGGACTCAATGCCGCATATGCTGCGCTACACCCAGAAGGTGTTTTGGCAATATGGTCAGCTGCCCCGGATGAAATGTTTGCGAAGCTTTTGCAAAAGGCCAAATTCAAGGTCAAAGAAACGTATGTGCCCAAACATAGTGGACGTAAACGTGGCGGGAAAGCGGTTGTGTGGATTGCCACGAAACATGGAGATGGGACTTAATGAGAATCCAGCATTCAGTATTTAGTATTTAGTTGCGGAGCATCGGGCGCTACTTTTGGGAAGAGTGAATAGGGAATTGTAACTGGGGCACTATTCTCAATTCACAATTCTCTATTCCCAGTTCTCAAACGTTCTGTCTCTGCTTTCCCAATCTCCAAATTAGTATGAGGTGCTCATGAAACCCGTAACAGCAGACATAATGTCAGAAATAGATCGCCGGGCGCAGGAGGAGTACGGTATTCCTCAGGCGACCCTTATGGAGAACGCGGGCCGTTCTGTAGCGGATATTATAGTGGCCGATTCCACGGATATATCCGGGGAAAGTATCGCTGTCTTCTGCGGAAAAGGGAATAACGGAGGAGACGGCTTTGTTGTGGCCAGGCACCTGCATGATATGGGCGCGGAACAACTGGTTGTTTATTCTGCGCCGCCGGAAGAAATACGGTCCGGCTCGGCCAGAGACAACTTCGAAAAGGCGCACGAGCTGGGTCTGGTAATAAGGCCCCTGGCGGATATTTTTTCAGAACCCGATCCGGTCTTTACTGTCGGGGTGGACGCGCTTCTCGGCACGGGTTTTGAAGGCCAGTTGAGGGAGGACAGTGTCGAGACAGGAGAAGCTGTCAATTCTGCAGGGATAAGGACTTTGTACGCGGTCGATGTGCCGTCGGGGCTGAACGCGACTACGGGCGAAGCCTCCACCGGATGTATCAAGGCGGATAAGACGATCACTTTCGGACTCCCAAAAAAAGGTTTATTCGAAGCCGACGGGCCTCTGATGTGCGGCGATATCATCGTCGCGGATATAGGGTTTCCGAAGGAGCTACTTGAGCAATATCAATAGAGCTCGCTACTTTTGTATTTAGTATTCAGTATTTAGTTTTAACCGTTCATGGGCGTAGAAACTGGTATGGTTTATGGTCGAAGGGTGTGGTCTTGACCATAACTACAAACTTCAAACCTTACCCGTTTCCAAAACCTTAAACCTCAGACCAGTCCTGATTCTCAAAGCCCGATACCCGGTACTCGATACCCGATACTAGTTTACAGTTCCCGGCTTTCCCCAAGACCTAACACCCAATACCTACTCCCCATTCCCAATTCTCTATTCCCAAATCATTAATTAACGCTGAACTTTGCCTTTTATGACTTTATATGCTATATTTTGCCTATCATGAGAAAAATAAAAGTAGATCTTGGCAGTAGAAGCTATTCTTTGACCATCGGAGCCGGTGCGGTCGATAAACTTCCACAGGTGCTCAACTCGATGAAGTTTAGGGGGCCCGTGGTCATCATAACCGATACGAATGTGGTATCTAAGACAAAAAGAATCATGTCGCCCGTGCTCAAGGGGATACCCAATGATGTTATAAAAATAGTCATTCCCGCGTCTGAACAGTCTAAGTCGCTTAAAGTTTTCAAGGATACCGCGCAGAAAATAAGCGAGAAGACCAGGACCCATGCTCCGCTGATAGTAGCACTGGGAGGCGGAGTCGTGGGTGATCTTGGTGGATTTATCGCGGCAAGCTACAGGAGAGGGGTTCCCTTGCTGCAGATCCCGACGACATTGCTTTCCCATGTGGATTCTTCAATAGGAGGCAAGGTGGGCATAGACCTTCCTGAAGCAAAAAATCTCATAGGAGCGTTCTATCAGCCTTCGCATGTCTTGATTGACAGCCGTTTCCTGAAGACTCTTCCGGCAAGGCAGATAAAGAACGGCATGGCGGAGGTCATAAAATACGGAATTATTTCAAGCAGCGGGTTATTCAAGTTTCTGGAGGACAATCTTGAGGGCGTACTTGCTCTAAAGGATAAACCGCTTGAGAGGGTAATATACGAATGCGCGTCCATAAAAGCCAGAGTGGTTGAAAAGGATGAGTTCGACGCGAAGGGGATACGAATAGCGCTCAACTTTGGACACACTATCGGTCATGCTATAGAAACCGCGGCGGGGTATTCTAACGCTTATAATCACGGAGAGGCGATATCGGTGGGAATGCTTGTCGCGGGTGAGATGGCAGTGAAACTCGATATGTTCGCCCAAAAGGATCTTGATCGGATGAAGGCGCTTATAACCAGAGCGGGGCTTCCCGTTCAGGTAAAGGGCGTGTCACTCAAAGAGATACTTGATACACATAAATATGACAAAAAATTTGTGGGAGGATCCAACCGGTTTGTCCTTCCTGTAAAAATAGGGTCGGTCGAGGTGATCGAGGATATTCCATGGTTCCTGATCAAGACCGCGCTGAAAAGTTATGTCCGATAGTTTTAATGTCCTAAAAGTCTCATCTTCGAAACGCGTAGAGGTGGTCGATATAACCGCCGGTGTCGCGCGTCTGGTGTCTTCGGCCGGTGTTGACTCCGGGGTCTGCTATGTTTATGTCCCGCACACCACGGCTGCCGTTACCATCAATGAGAATGCCGATCCGGATGTTAAGACGGATCTTATAAAAGGGATTGAGGCAATAGTGCCGGAGAACATCGGGTATGATCATGCCGAAGGCAATTCTCCGGCGCACATCAAGACGACTCTTGTCGGGAATTCAACTACCGTTTTCATCGAGGGAGGACAGATGGCTTTGGGGACCTGGCAGGGGATATATTTTTGTGAGTTCGACGGGCCACGGGAACGGAAAGTGTATGTAAAAGTTTTATCATGACAGGGGGGAAATGGGCACTCATACTATAGAGCTGAGAGTAAGATATGAAGAGACCGACCAGATGGGGGTAGTCTATTACGCCAATTATCTGGTATGGTTCGAGATCGTGAGAACAGAATTCTTCAGAGAGAAGGGGATAGAATACCGGAAGCTCGAAGATGAAGAAAAGCTGTATATTCCGGTGGTAGAGGCATATTGCCGATACAGGTCTCCTCTCAGGTATGACGACCTTATCTCCGTTACGGCTAAGCTGACGGAGCTCACCAGGACCAGGATGACGTTTGAGTATGAAGTCAAATGCGGAGAGAGAACAGCCGCGACCGGCAAGACAAAGCACGCGCTTATAAACTCTGATGGAAAACCCGTCAGTATCCCCGAGCATATTCGCAAGGCAATTGCATAACCTACTCGCTATTTCAGTATTTAGTATTCAGTATTCAGTATTTAGTTGGGCAGGACTGATCACTGATGCCTGGTCCCTGATGACTGATCCCGTCAATCGTTGATCGGTTGCGTTTTTGGAATCGTTAGAAGGTTTAAGGTTGGGGGGGAACCGCCACCCTTTAACGCCAGACGATTCGATAGCCGTAACCCTACAACGTGATCCGAGTTCGTTACTGATAGCTGATCACTGATCACTGATGACTGATAACTAGCGAAGCTTTATTTCGTATTCTTTTCCGTCGAGGAGGAGTTTTACACGGTTGGTAAGGATCTTTTGTATCGTAAAGCCATCGATCTCGCTTCCTTCCCCCAGCATCTCCCCGTTTAATATTGCCATTGGGTTTGTCGGGGAATACATTATTCCCGAAAGGGCGGGAAGTTTGACGGATTCTTCAAAGACGGGCAGGGTCTCCTTCTGAGTTCTTTCTTCTGTAACAGCTGCCTCAGTTATGACAAGAGAGGGTTTCTGCTTGCTGACAGGAACAGGTGCTTTTTCTTTTACTGTGTTTTGCACGGTAGACGCGGGGGTAGTATTGGTAGAAGAAAAACTATTGAAAAACACCAGGATCACCAGAGGCACTATTACTGCAAGTATGACGCCTAAAATGATGATACGTATAGTGCTGATAGAAAGAGATTTCCGGGTAAGCCGCTCGATATCTTTTTTTTCAGGGAAAGCCTGTTCAGAGATATGCGCCGGCGCCGGGGGAAGGGTATCTGAAGTCCCGTTTGAACGTTTTTCCTGAGCTTTTCTTAAGGCATCTGAAATTATACTCATATTAGGCGGCGGCCATGCTGTACTGGCCCTCTATCTCTTTTATGCTTTTTTCTATGATATCAAGTCCCAGAAAACGTGTATTACGCACAAAACCCATTAGCAGGGATTTGTCGCATAAAAGGTTTATCTTCCGGGGGATGCCGCCGGAGTACTTATATATCAGATCCAGGGAATCGTGGGGAAAGCTGACATCTCCCGAACTTCCCGCGACGGTCAGCCTGTGGTTTATGTAGTTGAGCATCTCGGCTCTTTCCAGGGCTGTTACGTGAAAGCGCACACTTATCCGCTGTTTTAACTGGACCAGTGATGGTCTGTTAAGTTTTTCTTTAAGCTGCGGCTGTCCGACAAGGACTATTTGCAGAAGCTTTTCCTTGTTGGTTTCAAGGTTTGACAGCATCCTGATACCTTCGAGTGTGGCAGGGCGCAGGTTCTGAGCTTCGTCAATTATAAGAACGGCATTATTTCCGCATGAAAGCTGATCAAGAAGGAATCTGTTCAGCTCGTTGAAAAAAGTGACTTTGCTGCGTCGCGAGGGAGTTATTCCGAAATCGTTAAGGATGGCCTCCAAAAGCTGCATTTCCGGAAGGCTTGAGTTGAAGAGCAGAGATGTTTTGGTCTTTGTGTCGAGCTGGGTCAGGAGGGCTCTGCATAAAGTGGTCTTACCGGCGCCTATCTCTCCCGTGATCTCAACAAAACCCCTGCGTTGATTTATACCGTACAGCAGGTGGTTAAGAGCCTCTTTATGCGTATGACTGAGGTAAAGAAAATCAGGATCGCTGGTAACGTTGAAAGGGTTTTCTCTTAAACCAAAAAAGTCCAGGTACATCGCGTGTCTCGCCTCCTTAAGAATGTATTATAGGTGTTGTCACTTGGAGTGTAAAGGGAATAATACGGCAGGGAATGGGGAATGGAGAATAGGGAATGGAGATCAGTGAGCTGTAAACTGTAAACTGTAAACGGTGAACTGTAAACTAGTACCGGGTATCGAGTACCGGGCAGTTATTACCCGGTACTCAGGACGCGATACTCGGTACTAACCTCCGCACCGGGTCGTTTTTGACATTTGGATTTGATCTGGCAGGTGATCAGTGACCAGTCACCAGTGATCAGTCTAGATACGAGATACAAGATACAAGATACCAGTAGGGCTAAAGGAACGCTAAAAAAACTTGAATTTATCCCCGCAATAGGCTATAGTTTACCTATCATGACATGGGAAGGTATAAATCAGAGGAAATTTCCGAGGGTCAACTATAAGTGCCTGATAAAGGTGTCCACCGATGGCAGGGAAGAACTTATAGAGGCTATGACGGATAACATTGGGGCCGGCGGTATTTGTGTATTGCTGGACAAGGGCTTCGAGTTGTTCGATGTGGTGTCTCTGGAAGTATTCCTTGGGGAAGCTCAGGCCCCTATATATTGCACGGGAACTGTTGTTTGGGTCGTCAAAAAACATCCGGTGAGAGAGTCGGAAGCGATCTCGTATGACACGGGTATCGAGTTCAGAGATTTGCCGGACGGAGACAGGCAACGCATAACTGAACTCGTGGAGGATATATTAAGGTCGAAAGCTTGACATCGGTAAGTTAGCATGATATACTTCAGGTAAATTTTAATGGTAGTTATTAAAAGGAGGTGAAAGAAGATATGAAAGCTATAAAAATTATGTTGGTTTGTTGTGTAGTCGTAGCTATGTTAGGTATGGCCACTCAGTGTTATGCGCAGGATCCTGCGAAGAAACTTGGTAGGGGACTTGCTAACATACTCACAGGTTGGGTTGAGCTTCCTAAGAACATCTATGACACAAGTGTAGAGGAAAACGTTCTTTCCGGTTTGACAATGGGTCTGGCAAAAGGTGTTGGTATGACAATCGTCAGAACTGGCGCGGGTATATACGAAACAGTTACATTCCCGTTCCCGATCCCGGAAGATTATCAGCCGGTGCTGGAACCAGAATTCGTTTTCAGCGAATAATTACAGCAATGTTTTGATCGTTTGTACAGAGAGGGAGCGATTAACGTCGTTCCCTCTTTGTTTTTTTAGGAAGTGTTGAAAAGGGTTTTGTAGTACAATAACGGTCTCAGGAAAGAGGTCGTACCATTTTATTATATGTTTGACGGAGGGCCTGATGGGGGAGAAAAGAAGATACATACGATTCAACGTTCTCATGAGCGCTATATGTCGCACGGGTAACGCTTTGAGAGAGCTTAAGGTCAGCAATTTCAGCAAGGAAGGCATAGGCATATTGAGCCAGGAGCCGGTTGCTCTGGGTGATGATATGGAGATCGAATTGTCTATTCCCGGAGATAACGTCCCCGTTCTTCTTCAGGGGACGGTAGCGTGGACTCAGGGCCCGTCACCTGACAAGTTTCAGCATAAAAGCGGACTGCAGTTCAGGAAGGTAAGTAATGATGATAGGAGCAGGCTGCTTGAATATATTTATCACAAATGGATCACTCCCGCTAACGCGGAATTAAAATAACCAGAAAACGGAGGAATAATGGTAGCTAACGAAGAAAAGAAAGATAAAAATGCTCCTCTGGAGCAGAAGGAAGATGCGGCTTCTCAGGCGGAAGAACAGCAGGCAGCGGAGAAGTCCGAGGAAAAGGTAGAGGCCCAGCCTCAGGCGGAAGAGAAACCTGCCGAAGAAGCCCCGGCTGAAGAAGCGGCCCCTAAGGCAGAAGAGAAACCTGCCGAAGAAGCCCCGGCTGAAGAAGCGGCCCCTAAGGCAGAAG
>CAZUYM010000017.1:10528-15636 GCA_964624805.1 uncultured Planctomycetia bacterium | reverse complement strand
GCTATATCCAGGTACCTGCCAATGATGTTCTTGAATTTAGCTCCATTTACTATCACAGACGTGAGGGTCACTTCTTTTTTATCGGCGCTGACCGTCTTAAGCCTGTTTTCACCCTGAGCGTAAAGGAGCGCGGTAACAAGCGCCGTGTCATTTGAAGTCGCGAGTCCGGGATTGGCCGTAAGCACCTTTTCTATATTGCTTCTTTCAGCAAGCACGGTTATGCCCTTCTTCGATGACGGATCCGCGTTGTAAACACCGTCTTCTATTAACGCGCCATCCACTTCTACCATCGGCAATTCAAGGTCCGACTGACGGTAACCGAACATCCTGCCAGCCATATTCTCACCTATGCCGGCTTCCACAAGAACCGCCTTGTTCGTCGTCATCTGACTGTAAACATACGGGTCCTGGGGACTTTTCCGGCCATAAGTCTTTATGGTCCTGTTCTTAAGATCTTTTTCTTCGGAAAGGAACCCTTTCCTGTAAACAAAGATACGGTTCTCATCCGGGTTATCAGACCCTATCACCCTTACTGTATAATCGTTGTTCTTCCCGTATTGCCCCTGTATGACTTCTTTTTCCATACCGTCACCAAAAACACTCTTTCTCCACGCGTCGTTAGAATCATGATGCGATTCCATTATCCCGCCATGATCCCTTGAAAGGTCCCGATCTACTTTAGTGTATATCCCCTGGGCCACATCTCTGTCCGAAGGTATAAAATAGTCTCCGGCCACGGCAGGATACACTGAGGAATAGCTGTTGTCAGCGGCATAAACATAATCACAGTTCTCTCTCGCGACAGCGGATCCCGTGACCCTTATCGTATACTCGTTACCTTCTCCGTAAGTACCTCTTGTGACCTCTTTGACGGTGCCGTCGCCGTATGCCGTCTTTTCCCAGACGTCACCTGCCAGCTGATGCACATCCACCATACCCTTATGCGCTTCAGCGAATTCCTGCTCTTTTACGGAATATTTTCCTTCCGCGATATCTCTAGCTGAAGGAACAAAATAAGTCCCAGCCTGCGCGTCATACCTGATGATATAACTGCCGTCTGATCTTCTCTCATACTTAAGAATACGGCGTCCCTTAAAATTCCCTTCCTCGTCAAGACCGCCGGTCCATACTTCGCTCGTTTTATTCTCACCTTCAGGTATCAGGTTTATCCTGGGAATATCCTGTTTCTCTCCAGTTTCTACCGAATCTTCGTCTATGGACGTGCTCAGCATACTGAGATACATGTCTATATTTCCAGGTACGCCCTTTACCCGTGAAAGCGCCTGGAGGACCTTCGCCCTGTATTTTATTTTTTCCACTTCCTGCGCGACCGTGGTAACTACGCCTTTCCCCTGCAAAAGTTCCGCGTTCTCCCTGGCTATAGTAAGTATGGTCAGCGCTTTATCCAGGGTAATATTCTCCCTCATCATCTTCTCATGCGCGGCTATCCATCCTCTCCAGCGGTCTATCTTGTCATTAGGCACGCTCTTCAACTGCGAGTACAACTTGTTAAGATAATCCGACCGGCCGTCAGGAAGATTACGAAGATCCGTGAGCTGGTCTCCAATCATGTCTTCCGCAAGTTCTACAAGACCCGGAAGAAGACTGTTGTAGTATTCCGCTACTTCTTCCTGCGACATGAGATGCAATACGGCATATGTATAAAGGTTGGCAAGCACCCTCCTGTCACCATAACTATCCTCGACTTTGAGGTCTCTCCCCATAAGCTTGTCACCGAAAGGTTTTACGAGGAAAAGCCCGTCATTCCACTCATCAGGCGTCCTGCCGAGACCCTTCTCATCTATTTCCGTTTTCAGCATCTCCAAAGACCTGGCCCTTGATCCGGCATCTTTCATCTTCAGGATACCTATCACCTGTTCCATTTTTTTCCTGGTGCGCACGGCGGCGGCTTCCGGATCCGCAGTCTGGCCGATGGAATCATATCCTCTTGCCATAACATCTTCCTCATATGACGCCGCGAAATCCAAGAGGCCTATAAGCGGATTGATATCTTTTCTGTCTGTGATGGAGTAAGCATCCGGAAATCTTCCGAAAAGCTTAGGCACTTCTACGCCCTCAAGCTGCGGGACAAATTCTTCCGCCCAAACCGACATGCGTTCTACATGCTTTTTGGCTCCCTCTAGATCGTATCCCCTTAATCCGGGCTGCGCGATATATACAAAGTACCCCGACCAGTGTTCGGCGTCGTTGGCGTTGCCTGTCGCGAGCTGCAGAAAATTAGTGGTCACTCCGGAAAGTTCTTCATATCCAAAATTCACGCGGTTGGTGGGCGCGAGCTGTGTCCACTTTGCCCATACTTCCTCAGGCATAGCGTCAACCCCTGCCACTGCCGCCTGCGTAGCGTTAGTCGCGACTGCTACCGGCGTGATAAACTCTTCCATCTTATCCATCTCTACGGGCTCTCCGTCTCCGAGAACGTCCATATATATCTGAAGCTCTCTCATGGCCTGAAAATAATTCTCTCTCGCTTCTATAAAATCGTTCTTAGCGTTACGCATCGCGAACCGCATTTCTCCGAGGATTATAGACGCGTTCGGCTCGAATTCCGCCCAGTTTGAAAGAGCCCCGTCAAGCGATTCCCCGGCCTTCCTGTAAGCCGACTGATGCTCGACCATAGACATGGCATACTTTTCTATGCGTTCCTGCAGAGCTTCTATATCATTGCGGTAATCTATTCTCGCGGCTCTCTCTCTTGCTTCCTTTATCCAGACAGACACCGTCGCGCCGTCTTTCCTGTACTCCCGGCCCGGCTCTATGATATTAAGGTAAAACCCTATAATGAACCGTTTACCGAAATCCTCGCGGGACCCGAAAGGATGCCGTATCTCGAAATTGGTAAGTATGTTCCTCGCGATGTTTATATTCTTAAGATCTATAGTGGCAATGTCCCTGTCGGCAACACTTCTCTCTACGGAAGGCCATTTATTCTCTATCTCTGCCATTATTTTCTTGTAGAGTTCCGGGTTTATTTTAGATGGTTCCGAAAGATCCAGCTTCCTCGTTTTGCCGGACTGGTCCACATACGTTATCTCAAGCCCCTTTAGCGCTTTTTTAACGGCCGTCTCCCTTTCCCTCAGCATAGCGCTGTAAAGTTCTTTGAACCTTGTGATTTCAGCCATTTCCGCTTCGAACTCTTTTACCCTGTCTTCGAGTTCCCTGTCAGCGATAATACCTTTCTTAAGCATGAGCTCGTTCCTCATAAACGCGGTAAGCGCGGCCTCGAAAGCCCTTTCATTCGCCAGTTTCTCCTGCAACATGCGGACCACGGCGTGATCCCTCTGTACTCTGAAAGCATACGCCTGCTCAAGCTGTCTTATCTCAGCTGCGGCATCTTTTTTCTTCAAACTGGTCTGACCGGATTTTTCCATCATAGCGAACGGTCTCACCTTTATTTCCAGTTTCCAGTCGATTATACCGGCTATCTGCCTGTCTTTTATTTCCTGGTAATGCGCTTTTTTAGCTTTAAGCAGCTCCTCATAATAATCCAGATTCTCCCTGGCCGTCCGATCATTCGCGGCCTGGGTGGCAGCCTCCGCAGCGGTATTGGCATCTATCGCCTCCTGCTGATCAAGTCTGTCCTGAAGAGAAGCATCATCGGGAAGGTCCGGAAAAGTCGGTCCGTCATAATCCCAGCTGTAGCCCGCCGCGCCGTTATTGTCGAGATAATTTCTCCATCCCTCTATTTCTGTAAGGTATCCGTCTACTTCACTTATATAGTCGTCCATCGAAGGCGTCTGGTAACTGAGCTCAACATCCAGATCAAGAAAACCGGTTATGGTTTCCAGTAGCGCGGTGAACTCCTTAGCGGCAACAACCTGTTTTTCAAGGTCGACCTTCCGGCGCTCTATATCCATCGCTTCCGGTTTTTCCACGGTCAGTTCCTTTATTCCGGGGCCGGCTATACGTAAAAGCTGCAGGTGCGCGTTTGATACTCCGGAAACCGCCGCGAGGCGTTCGCCTCTTAGACCTTCCACCTTTTTCCTCTGGCCTATAACCGTGCGGGGATCCATACCCGGGTCATGACTCTCCTGAGCTTCTTCCATCTTTGCCAGAATACCCGACTGCTCTTCCAGTTTCTGCTGAACGACAGCCAGTTTGTTGGTGGCTCTCTGGTAATTGCCTTCGGCAAGTTCCCGGGCTTTATGGGCCTGAAGAGGCCACGCTTCCAGGTCAAAGTTGCTGATATCCAGTTGTGCCCTGGCTTTTCTCACGCTGCCGTATCTCTTTACAAGATTGTCCAGCGTATTCACCCAATTTACGCTGTATCTTTCAGACGTCTCGCTCTCATAGGTGGTCACGGAATTACCGTTCTCATCCTTTACATCATCGGTGAAAGGATCTCCCGTAAGAGGATTAGTTATCGCCGTTCCGGCATCATCTGTTACGTTCTGCCTGGCTGTGGTCTGTTTTTTGTACTCCTGCCAGGCCACCGTAACAGGTATTTCCATCTTCTTCCATCTTGCAAGACGCAGCAGAGTCACCATTTTATCCCTCGACATCTCAAGCAGTTTTTGCTCCGCGGCGGCAGGATCATATCCTTCAGCTTTTATTCGCATGAGTGCGGCCGTCATCAGTTTCTCTATCTCGTCTATATCCATCATGCCGGGGTCGGTTATCCCTTCGAGGTCGGTAACAACAGCTTTGCTGAGCTGCGCGCGTACCCTTTCAAGATCCAGTTCTTTTTCCCGGACAAATTCGACGGCTTTGCTTACCTCAAGTTCAGTATTAAATATTTCTTTCGACATGGCCCCTTCATCACTCTTTACCTCCGAGAGTTTCTGTTTCGAAAGTTCAAGCTGTTTCTTCGCGCTTTCAAGCTGCTCCCTGAGAGACCGGTAATTGTTGACCATCCCCAGAACGTCAAATGTCCATCCATAAAGCTTGTGTTTTATGATAAGTTCTGCTTCATCCCCGGTGATCTCCCAGTATTTTTTCCAGAGACCGAGCGCGTTATCCATCGTTATAGTTACACCGAAACTCGTGCTCCAGGTCGTGATATCTCTCCTGTTCTCGCTGTATTCGGTCCAGCCATACGTAGAGGTGACCTCTTCGCCCGGCTGAAAAGATGTACCTATGGATATGCCGTC
>CAZUYM010000017.1:9304-10428 GCA_964624805.1 uncultured Planctomycetia bacterium | reverse complement strand
TCCACTTCGTTGCGCAGATTGGTCGTATGGCGTATATCGAATATTATCTGCAGAAGGTCATACGTATCTTTTGACCACATCTTCGGCGCGGCCTGGTTCTCTGCTTTCATTTTTTCAAGGATCACCAGATGCCCGTCGAATGCAGCGAGAAGCGCTTCCGCGCTCATTTCCAGTTCTCTGAGCGTGCTTTTGGTGACCTTCGCGTCTTCTTTGGACGTTTCCGCGTACATCTTTTTTACTGATCTGAGAAAATCCGCGTGCGCGTCGGAAATGACCTTTCCCCACCCGATATCTATGCGTCCCGAAAACAGCATCGGTCCGGATTCGAGTATACTCAGAAGACTCATGCTTAAGCTGGCATCGATCGTCTTTATACCTTTTACATCTGCCTGCGCCGCCCTGGCTTCCGCCCATAGGGCTGCGGCATCCGACCTGATAACTTCCGCCGGAACTCCGAGTTTAATGCCTCTTTCGGCACACGCGCGGTATGCCGCGTCAATACTCTCATCCGCGAACGGCTTTGAAAAATCAAATGTCACTTCTACCGCGGGGTCGATCCCCATGATCTTCTTCAGTCTCGCTTCTATCACAGCCAATCGAGCCTGCTGGTCTATCATTCTTCCTTTTGACCTGTTTATCCTGGCCTGTATGGAAAATATTTCGTCCTCCCTGGCATTACTAAGAACGTCTTCCATGCCTTGCTTTTCCTGGTCCCATTTTGCTATCTCTTCAGTCAGCTGATGAGCTTCCTGCCAGTTAACGAGAAAACCCTTAAGCGCCTCGATACTGCTGGAATAATATTCCGCTCGCGGGTTACCTATATTGCTCCTGGCTTCGTTTACCCGGGCGTCCTTACCCCTGTCAAGCAGCCGCGTTGACATCCCCGGCAGAGTCAGCCCAAGTGCTCCAGCTTCGGTATCATACGCGAAGGCCAGCCATACCTTGAAATTACCGGTTATGCCGCGTGTCGCGTTTTCTTTAAGATAGTTGATCATGGTGTTGTATATCTGAAGTTCGTCATCCAGGAGATTATCGGCCGTAAGGACCGCCGTCATAGCGTCCTGCTGGGAAAGCTGCCCCTTGGCGAACAGGCCTTCTCTGATCTTTCCGTGCGTACCATCTTC
>CAZUYM010000017.1:0-9204 GCA_964624805.1 uncultured Planctomycetia bacterium | reverse complement strand
CTGCGTCCATAGACTGCATGAGCCCTAAAGTCTCGGCCATATCTCCCGCTACCGCCTCTATGGCCGGATCAAGTTCTGTCTCGCTGCCGGCGAGCTGTCCCAGATCAACAAAATCCACATAGATATCCGCCAACGTGGTATTCATACCCAAGACGCTTGTCGACATATAGTTCAAATTGTCAAAAGACGCATCCGCGTCCTGTTGCATCATCGCCGGCGTCGCGGGAGACATGCCTGTAGTCGCCAACACCATAGGTATTAATATTGCGATACCTATTATGGTCGCCATCGCGATCCTTACCGCGGCCGGAGAATTACCAAAAACAGGCATACGTCCCATCTCCGCCAGTCTTGCTTTTCTGGCCTTATAGTTCTCTTTGATCTGAGAAAGGAACTCTTTAATATTATCGATGATCCTGTCAGACATAACGCCGCTGGATATATAAGAATACGGCAACGCTCTGGGGAAAAGCTTCCTGAGGGCGGCAAGGGTTTTCCTGAAATCGGCCCGGCCTTTTTCTCCCAACTCTTCTCTTATCTTCTTCACATCAAGCTCTTCGCCCACGCCGAGTTTTTTTACATTCCTCCCCATGGCGCGTAAAACATATACATCCGTCCATTTCTCAAATAATTTGGCTTCCTTCCTGTATATGGGGTTGTGCTCCGTGCCTTCCAGTGAATTGTTGAGCAGCGAAAGAGTAACCGCATCAGGCTGCGCGATGTAATTCTTCATAGCGTCATACGCTCCGTAAAACATGCTCCTTTCGGCTCTTACACTCTTCTGAGCGGCAAAGAAAAGACTGAAAACCTTTTCTATCCGGTCAGCGGAAAGCCTGCCCTCCGCGGCACGTTTCATGACCTGGTCCCCTATCACCTCGAAAGCTTTCCTTGAAGCTATCCTTGACGCTATTTCTTTTATATCCCGCGCCTTCACCTTTTTGGCCATGGCTACATCCTTAGCGTTAAGCGCCTGGGTTGTCAACCATCTGTAATGTAACGCTACATAACGACCCGCGTCCCTGGCATCCAGAGAATCCACTGATCCCGCGAGTTTATCGAGCTCTTTCAGTTCAGCTTTATTCAATTTCTTATTCTCTCCTGAAACATCAAGATGTCCTTTCGCGATCGCCCTGATGTCTTTTACGTTTGTCGCCATCTTCCTTTTCGCGACTGTCTCGAATACCCTGTAAAGCTCTTCAGCTGCACTGGCGTCATTCGGGATGCCTGATGTCATCAGTTTGCTGGAAAGCTCCCGGAACCTTGTGACGCTTTCTTCCGGCACCCTGACCATAAGATCTGACAGTCTCCCTGCCAGTGATCCCGGCCTGCCCGGTTCGAACTCCTGGAAAAAAAGCGATATTTCTGAGCATCTTTCTTCTTTCTCAGCCCTGATCTCATCGGCTACCGCCGTATCAAGTTCCGCTTTACTCATAGACCCGTTATCGATCCGCTCTCTGATAGCATCTTCATCTACAAGATTAAAATTCTCTATCAGGGTAAGCTGCTGGACATACTTTTTCCTCAAATCGATCATCCTGAAGATCTCGGCCTCTTCCTGAGATGACAGCGACAACCCTTTAAGTTTTATCTGCACCTCGTCCGAGTACAGATCATTCCAGGCATTTATGTCTATTGTCTGTCCATTTACACGGAAAACAAATATCTCGTTTCTTATCAGATCTGCCAGTTCCTGCAGTTCCGATTCAGTAACATTTGTAGGCGTCATATCCAGTATGTAATTCTCAGCGGCCGTATCAAGGATCTTCTTTTCCGAAAGACGTATTGAGGTCGCGTCTACCGGAATACCGTTAGCCACAAGAAGGCCTATTCTCCTCTGGATCGTATTCTCAGAAAGACCGGTGTCTTCAAAAGAAGGTATTCTAGCAGCGGTTTCGGGGTCCAGTACAATGGCTGCCTGGGCCGCGGCTGATATCATCTCTATCCTGGTTTCCAGGTTGCGGATATTCGCGTTTACTTCCCCAAGTCTTTTTTCCATTTTGCGAACAGCCTTCTGAAGACGTTTTATCATTTTCTCGTCTTCCGGCGCGTACATCTCTCTGGCTCTCTGCAATTCCCCTTCGGACTTATCTTTATCCACGTCAAGATTTATAGTTATCATGTTTCTCAGACGCCTGTGTTCCGACTTAAACCATTTCAGGCCATCTAGACTTATACCTTCCTTTATCGCCTGGAGTTTTGACTGCAAAACAAGCGCGTCAAAAGCCTTTACGGTCAACCTGTTAACATTAAGCATCTGCACCGCTGTTACAAGGTCATCTCTGTCTATTGCTTTTTTGATGGCTGAAAAGGTGGACACGACCTTCTGCCATGCCTCTGATACGTTCGCTATCTGTAACAGGTCTTTTACATGCTCCACTGACTCTATTGATGTCATAAGCGCGTTGATGCCCTCTATTTTTTCCTCAGCCGCCCTGACAGCGTGTGAATGCTGGCTTTTCTCATGGGATGCTGCCTGGGTTTTTTTAAGGATATCTATCTTCCCGGCTAGATCTTTTTCCATAACGGCCGCTTTTACTTCCAGTCTCTCAAGACGTATCTCCTCTATCATGCGCGGGTCTTTGAAATAATCTACCAATTGTCTCACCATCGTATGGCTTCCGGACTTTACAGTTTCTAATATCCTTTCCATAACAGGTTTCTTACCTGTGTATATGAGGGATTGGTCAGCCGCGTAGATCGCGCCGGAAGCTGTAAGCAAATATCCGACACTGGTCAGGCCTGCGACTGCAAAAAATATCCCTAAAGCCATAACCATTACGGCGCCGGTCGAGTTGAGCCTGCCGCGGTTGCCGGCATCTTTTTCTTCTGTGGCTTTTGGCACGGTTTTCTGTTCTTCCTGGGGTTCTACTTCCGGCCTTCCGCCCGCTGTACCCTCTCCGGCAACACCAGCGGCATCGGTGCCACCCTCTATCTTGTCAGTCTTCGTAACGTCTCTTTTCTCTTCCTGCTGAACGACCGCGGGAAGATCCACAGAAGCAGCGGCTCTATCAGCTATTGCCTTTATCATGGCATACTCTTCTGAAGACGTATCAGTCAAAGCATGAGTTATCGCCGCAAGATCCGCGGCACTGAGATTAGCCGCAAGCGAGATCCCCCATTTTGCGGGATCGCTTACAAAGGTAGTAAAAGTCTTATTGGCATCCGCCGGTGTCCTGGTATTCGCGCCTTTCAGCCCGGGTACCGTCACAGCTCTAAGATAATCCGCTCCCATCTCCAGAGAATCGGCTATCACAAAATACAGATACATCCTCTTAAGCCATTCTTTACCTTCAGCGGTAAGGTCAGAGGAAGCTATCCTGTCCATGGTAGCCTGCTTGTTCCTGAAAACGCTGTCAGCAAGGAGTATATCGGCTTCTTTAGATATCGTAATATTGTTCGCCTTCAAAACACTGTAGGAATCATCGACCGGTTTGTCCAGCGTAGCCATCCCGGGGCTGCCATAGGAACTTCCGATAGCGTGAGCTATCATAAACTCATGCATTATCTTCCTGTAATGCGCGAGTTCCGCTTCGCGTCCCGACACCTCGCCCATCGACCATAAAACGTCAAAAAAATCTATTACGCGTTCAATATGCGCGCGGTTAAGCTCATACGGGGTAAGCATGATCAGCTGGGCATCCCTTACCTTTATAACAACATCCTCTATATTGGACGCGAGTTCCGCGTCAGTCTTCCAGGCCTGAGGAAGTCCCTTAGCTTTCAGTTTCGACACTACCGCCTCTTCCAGTTCTCCGTCTTCCATTTGTTTGTTACTCAATGACTTAACGATGGCTGGCACGCTCGCGTTGATGCTCTTTATAAGCTGTTCCCTGTTATCCACGAACGACGTAAGCATATCCTTTATATCCGTTACTTCAGTCTGAAGAGCTTCGAGTTCTTCTCGGATACCCGTTTTGGCCATAAAAGTCTTGCGCTGCGCTTTAGACGCGGCGTTGAACTCAAGGGTATCCCCTTTTCTGGCAAGCGTGATAAAAGAAACTCCATCTTCTGTTTTATCGGCTATAACGGCCGCGTCCCCGACTCTCCTGACATCTACTCTGGCTGTCAGAAAATCTTCGAACTCTTCCGGCGTTATCGGTTCGAACGTCATATCGTTTTTTCTCACGGAAATAACGTTCTCATATCTGGACCTGTACGTCGAGGCCCACAGCTTTTTGATCGCTTCCACGTCCTCGCCTCTCAGGGCCGCTTCACCAAGCGCGTGAAAAAGAGCCGACTTCATGCGCGTAAGATCGCCTTTCGCGGAATAAAAATATGCCTCAACGGCAAGATTGTACTTCCCTGAATCCAGAAGTTTCTGGTAAGGTTTTTTCTTGTTAGTAAGTATAGCTATATACGGCCTTTCCCTGCCCTCGGTAAATTTAGGTATCACTACGAGATACGAAAGCCCTTTCTCCTTCATAAGCTTCGTAAGCCCCCTGGTGTGATATCCTCCTGTTATGAGCGCGGCCACGTTCACGCCTTCGGAGCGCATGCGGCTCACCGTGTTCGAAAGCATAGCGCTATCTCTCTGTTTCGCCACGCGATAGAACTCAAGAGCTTCGTCCATACTTGAAAGCATGTTCTCGAGGTCATACCCGCCGATTATCCGCACATCGTACTTAGCGCACTGGTCTTTTACGAGCGCCGCTATTTTCCCGGCGTCATAGTCTTCACGGACTGAAACGATATAATCATAATCACCGTTGGTGAGCTCCACGCTATAGAGCCTTTTTAACAAGGCCGTATTGCGGGCCGCCTTATAAAGCGCCCTTTCATCATCGTTCCTGTAAAGTCTCGAACATAGTTCCTCTTCCAGAACCGCCATGTCGTGGTAAAGTCCGAATATATCAATACTCTCGTACAGAGAGATGTAACTCGTAAAGTTTATGAGGTTAGTGTACCCGGCATCGCTGACTTCATGCTTTTCGGCAAGCGCTCTCAGATAACCGTGAAAAGACGACTGCGAGATCTTGTCCTCCTTGAACTGCACCGATCTCAGAACAAGCCCTTCAAGCTCGTCCTTCTCCATAAGCTCGCTGAGTTCATCAATGAGGTTTTTTCTCTCTGAGTTGGCTTTGGCAAAATCTATCCCTTTTTCGAGCTCTATGGCCTCTGTGAGGATAGAAAGCTGGCTGTAAGAACCCGTATCAATACCGAAACTGTCGATAAGCGAGCTTATCTGGTGCCAGTAATCGGAAAAACTGAGTTCGCCCTGTACGTGAAGGCGGCTCTTCGAGGCAAGATCCCTGAGCCGGGGAGAATACACTTTCTCCTCAAGGGCCCGTATCTGGACCTCGAAAGCATCCACGTTTCCGACGAGAACAACTCTGTCTTCAGCTACCGCGCAGAAACTTTTTACGTTCTTCTGGTAAAGTTCGTCATCTTCGACGCCGTAGATGCTGACATCACTATCCCTGGTGATCTCGAAAAATTCACCGGCACTCATGCGTCCTTCCCTCATCAGAAAATCCGCAGTGTTCTCGCGGATCTCCTTGTTCGGAAAAGTTTTGAGGACTGATGTGTCTATGTAACCTTTGGCGCCCTCAAGAGCGATAAGCTGCAGGTTGTAATTAGTTACGAGCGAATCAAGCAAGCTTACGATGGAATACTGCGCGTCGAGCGACGCGTGAGCGTCCTGTACCTGGATAACGGTTTCGCTGCCGCCGTTGTAATATTTGTCACCGGCCTTAGCTACGTCGTAAGGTACCTCGATCTCACCTTCCGCTACGTAATTGTTATAAGCATAGTTATCTTTAGGCCCCTTGACGGCATTACCCAAAAGGGCCTCGCCGCCCTGCGCCCAGACTATCTGCTGATAACCAAAGATCGCTATCACGATGACAGCAATAACCTTTAGTAACCGCATGTGTCTGGTTTTGAAAGTGGAAATGCCGACGATGTCCGGCACTCCATTCAGGTTGGGGATTGGTAAGACTGTTTTTTCTTTTTCTATCGATCGCCAAGCATTCATCTCACACCTCTTATTTGTTTGTTGTCTCTCTTATCTATTTTCTAAAACATACAAAAAAAACATAACGGTTATGAAGGTAACCGAAACATGCAACCTCAAAATCATTAAATAACTGAACAAAACCCATCTTTGTATTTTTTAACTCCCCTTCTGGCATTGCTAATTTTGTGCATTTTTTTTCTCCCTATCTAACTTTGTTTTGTCTCAACGTAAGTACGATTATAGCAATTTTTCATAAAGATGTCAATTCATTCCATCTGGCTTTTTTATACCCTAACGACATGGGTAAAAAAAATCGCCTTGGCCGTCTATTCCTCCTTTTTCATCCTTCCTATATACATAAAGACCTCGATTATGCCCGGATCAGCACTTCCCTGAGGCATCTTTCGTAATAACTCCTTATTTCCCTCTCCAGATCCACAGGTCTGGCGGACGGAAGATATATATATAATCCCTTATCTATCCTCTCAAGGCCTTCCGCCGTGAAGCTAGAATTCCCGTCTTTTCGTGAATATACCAGATTTACCAGGACTTCGTACTGGTTGACATTACTCGACGCTGAAGATGCTATATTTACCTGGATCAGACCTGATTTTCCGGCTTCACCATCATAATCCACCTCACCAGTCACACATCTGACACCTGAATTCAGGTAGTTAACTCCATCCGGAAACTCTACGGCAAGCAAAGAATGCAGTTCGCTTGTCGTATAAGCGTCTTCTTTCCGGTCCAGAATGGTAATACTGCCCTCGGCGATCACCCCGTCCAGCATCCAGATATCCATAAGCATGGCTTTAAATTCGGTTTTTTCGCTGTCTGTTACCACTCCCTCCGGAGCAACGATAAAGAAACGGTCATTAATACTGTCATTGGGGAGCCTTACCCCTTGCTTTTCCCTTCTTTTCTGTATCTCTAGTCCGGGCGGCACTACCGTTGGCCCTTTTCCCGATAAAACATCCTGACCGTCGGCAAAATGCGCCAGGTAATATTTAGCGGTATTTTTGTCGGTCTTTTTAAGGTACTCCACCTCAAGGCCCTGCTGCCTTTTCTCTAGTTGAAAACTTTCATATTCATGCCTCACCCTTATCTGCCTGAGACTTTTTTCGCTCAGTCGATATGACTTGCTATGAGGTATAGACTCTACCAGCACGGTCATTATGTGCCTGAGCTCCAATAGATCCTCCACACTCCTTATTTTATCTTCCGTAAACCTCTGCACGTCCGGGTTCATAAGCCTTATTATGTCAAGACGAGCTCGCCTTTGAAGATCTTTCACTATCTGTTCCAGATATATAGCGGCATCGGCCGTATTTGCATATTCATCTAATGCGTCCGGACTGATAAGCACACTTATGCTCTTTTGACCAAGGGTATTCTCGAAAAGCTCTTTCAGCATAGTAGATTCGTCCGCGGACGAATCTACCGGAACCAGCGTCGCTATAATGTCCATCTTTCCCAGATATCCCTCTTCGGTCAACGCTTTATGTATCTCCGCGGGGATACCTACTACTATACGATAACCTTCATATCCGGTGTCATCCCCGGACTCAGGGTGCGACATAGCCGGTAACAGGTTGTGCATCTGGGAACCGAAACCCCCTTCAGCCACATTAAGACCGGCAAAATCCATATCCACATCAAACCGCTTCTTCATCTCACTTGATATCTGCCCCGGCCCCTTACCTTCCATCCGGACAGACTTCAAAAAATCCACATACTGCTCTTCCATCACTTCCAGAAGATTCCCGTCAGCCTTGTACCATGCAACTCCCCTTTTAGAGATAACATAAAACCACTGCCCTCTGGTATTCGTAAGATCCCCGTAACTGGGCATAAAACTTAAGGCCTTTTCCTCTTCCGATCCGAAATCCAGATGTGTATGGCCTTCGAATTTGTAGTCCTCATACCCGCGGCTGAAGACCGATCGGCAGCTTTCCTCGTTGCCTATAGCAAAAACGTATTTAAAACTGTTGGGCATCCTCGCTATGGATACTTCCTTATCCATCTTAACGAGCTCCTCCAGCACTTCATACCTTGAGAGAATATGTTCTTTAAGGTCTATCGCGAAAGTGGACTCTGCCTCCGATTTTCTGAGGAAGGCGAGCACAGCCTTACCGGCTTTCTCAGAAAGATCCTTATTTTTTCCCTCAACGGAAGAAAGTTTTGATGTTTTTCCGCTATCATCCCCGGCTATAAGATCCTGTATATTTTTTCCGTCGCTTGTTCTCTTCTTTACGTCATTCATGCTGTTGGACCCTCCCACTATTATCCCGGCGGATCGGCAGCCGAACATCCTAAGGAATGTATAGTGCCCGGCTTCGTGCAGAAGCACCATCGGGAGCAATATAGGAGATACTATTATATAAAAGAGACTTATGATCGCGTCGAGATCTGTGTTCCGGCTGGACTCCGTTTTCCAGGATCCGGAAGAAACGCTGAAAGGCACAAGCTGAAGTAAACCGTTGACTATGCTTGATGCCGCGAAAAAGGTCAGGACATATGCCACAGAGACAAATCTTTCCGGAGAGATCAGTCCCAACGAACTGGATAAAAGCAGACCGGCATACAGTACTACCGGAACCACTATATTGGCCAAAGCCCCGCCCATATAGCTGATGACTTTTTTCCAGGGAGCCAGATTCCGAAATTCCTCCTTATCATAATGGACATACGCGGCTATAGGACCTGCTATAAGGTTCATCCTGCCCATGGTCCCGTCAGTCTCCGTGGTCTTATCCTGATACGTCCGGGGTCTGCCTATTCTTATACTGCTCAGTTTGCTCTTTATCTCCGCGGCGGTCCCTCTTTCAAGTACTTTAAGACCCACGACCCTCACATCACTCATATCACTGAACTCGTTCACCACGCGCAAGTCTGTAGCTTCATTGAACATCACGCGTCCCCGTTCATTCGGGCGGAGCGGAGCTCCGTAAACGTTCTTATACTCGCTGTTCTTCAGTATCGGCTGTATCACTGCGGTTTGTTTAGACTTGAAGTTATACTCCACAACACACCCCGTAAGATCCCCCTTATACTCGACAAGCAGTTCGTTGCCTGCGACCTTAAGGTCCGCGGGATCTATTCTTCCCTGCTGATCGACGATCTCATAGTTAGGATCTACCGGAATTTCTTTTTTAGAGCAGGATGTCACAGTCGCCGCGCTAAACATGATCAGTAATGCCAGAAAAGATCTGCGGCTTATAGTTTTGACGGTTTCAGATACCGTCGCC
>CAZUYM010000016.1:0-15770 GCA_964624805.1 uncultured Planctomycetia bacterium | reverse complement strand
CGTGCACTGTAACATCTGTCATTCCCGCGGAAGCGGGAATCCACAACCTGTAGATCCCGGCTCTCGCTTTTCAGCTCGGCCGGGATGACAAGCTTTATCCGTCTTGACAAGTGGTATATACTTGTGTATACTTGAACAAACTCATTCAAACCTATATAAAGTTCTTCAAACAGTAACAAAGCCACATATGATAGCCAGCAGTTCAAAAAAGTACACAGTCCAGCAGGTAGCCGACATTCTCGGCATCTATCGCGGGACTGTGATCAATTACGAGAAGAAGGAAATATTCCCGCCGCCAAAAAGAAATCACATAAACGGTTACCGAGAATATACCGAAGAGGATATCGAATATCTTAAAAGAATATTGGAAGGCAACATTGCCAGCACGTAATAGGGGGACAAATGCATTTTAAGAAACTTGAAATAGTAGGATTTAAATCTTTCCTTAATAAAACGAAACTGAAATTCGAACCCGGTGTAACGGCGGTGGTCGGCCCCAACGGTTGCGGAAAGAGCAACATCGTCGACGCGATAAAATGGGTACTCGGAGAACAGTCCGCCAAATCTATGCGTTCCACCGCGATGGGTGACGTTATATTTAACGGAACGGAACGTCAGGATCCGGTAAACGTTGCCGAGGTGTCTCTCACTTTGTCGAACACCGACAGGAGCCTGCCCGTCGATTATGACGAACTGACTATCAGCCGTCGGCTGTATCGTTCGGGTGAAAGTGAATATCTCCTTAACAAGACTCCGGTTAGGCTGGCTGACGTGCGGAGCCTCCTTATGGGAACAGGTATCGGTACAAGTTCGTATTCTATAGTCGAGCAGGGGAGGATGGATATGATCCTCAGCTCCAAGCCCGAGGAAAGACGTCATGTGTTCGAGGAGGCTAGCGGAATAACCAGATACAAATCCAAAAAACGCGAAGCGATGCTTAAGCTGGATCGCACAAAAGAGAATCTTGTGAGGATCAGCGATATCATCAGGGAAGTCGAAAGGCAGATAAAGTCGATAGAGCGCCAGGCGCGCAAGGCCGAGAGGTATAAGGCTCGTTTTGAAGAACTCAAGGATATAGAGGTCAAGCTTTCTTATAAAAAATATAAGGAACTCACCACGGATGACAGCTCTCTCGATACTGAGAATGTACAACTGAATGAGAAAAGAGACGCTCTTTCTTTGGAGATCGAGGAGATGTCAACTGATCTCGGGCGGCTTAAGGAGGAATACATCCTTGTGCTCAGGGAACTGCAGGCTTCTCAGAACGACGTGATGAGGCTTTCGTCTGAGATAGACAAGAACAAGCATGTATCCGAAGTCAATAAAGAGCGGATATTGGAGCTCCAGAAATATGTTGAAAGGCTTGACTGGGAGATAGAAGAAGCTACAGAGCGTAAGGAAAGCCTTAATTCCAGGGTGGAGGGGCTTGAGGTCAGATTCGGTGACATCAGCGGTAAACGTAAAGAAAAAGACGACGCTCTTAACGCGGCGCAGGAGAACGTGCGGGAACTTGCCGGAGTGATAGAGCAGAACAGGGTAAAACTGCAGAACAACAGAGAGAAGACGGTGGATATTGTTTCTGAGCAGACGCAGACTAAAAACGACCTTATTAAAGTAAACGCGGATACGCAGAACCGACAGTCCAGACTCAGGCGTCTAAAACTGGAAAGGACCAGCGTTGAGGCCGAAAAAGAGAGCGTTTCAGAGGATCTGAGCGCCATAGAAGAACAGGTGGGCACAGTTTCCCGCGCTCTTGAATCGAAGAGCGAAGAGGTAAATGTTTTTAATCGGGAATATGCCGCGAAACAGCAGCAGCTTACCGTGCTTAACGGAGACAAACAGCAGAAAGAGAAAAGACTTAATGAGATAAAGCCCCGCAGGCAGTTTCTTGAAAAGCTTATCGAAGATCGCGAGGGCGTCAATGAAAGCGTAAAAGACATAATAAGGCGAGCGGAATCGGGGGATCCCATATTTTCGGGCGTGCACGGCATATTATCCGAGCTCATAAACGTACGCGAAAATTATGAGGAATCGATGGAGTCTATTCTTGCTGACGCGGCGCATGCCGTAGTGGTGGAGGATCTCGCGGTAGCGGAGCGGGTGACTACGTTTCTTTCGGATAACGCTATGGGCAGCGTGAATTTTGTCATACTGGAAGAACTCAGGCGGATGACGGCATCCGGCGTCGGAGCGGACGTGCAGAAAGGCACATTGGATGATGTGACGCATGTTTTGGCCGCGAAGGAGCCTTATTCTTCCGCACTGAAGGCACTTTTGTCAGATACGTTCGTGACTATCTCGTCCGACGAGGCGAAGATGTTTATGGGCGACAACAGCGGTTTTGACGGACGGATAATCGGAGAGAAGGGTGAAGTGTACAAGCGCGGTCTCCGCCGAAGCCGGAACTATTCCTCGAAAGAGACCATTCCGCTGTTCGGTAGAAAAGAGAAGGTCGTAGAGCTTCTTGAGGAAGAGAAGGGTATCGAGGAGCAGGTGCTTCATCTTGATAAAACGATAGCGGAACTGGAGCAGTGGGTCAGGGATTCTTCCGTAAAAAAAGAAAAGCTTGAGACAGAGCTTCGCGAGAAACAGCTTGAGTTTGCCGATGTGTCCTCGAAGAAAAATTCAGTAAAAGAAAAATTCAACTCTCTCGGAGAGGAATTGTTGATACTCGATACCGACATAGAAGAAGAGACAGAAGCTATCGGACAGCTTCAGGGCGAAAAAGAACAGCTTGAGGCAAAGCTGGTCGAGTTTGAGGCGGAGGCGTCCAGGCTTCAGCAGCTTATGGAAGAGGCGCAGGAGATCATACAGGACTGCACCCGTAAGCGCGAGGAAACGTTCTTCTGCATGTCTGACATTAAGGCGGAGCTTTTTGGCCTGCGTAAGGAAGAGGAGAATCTTTCTGAAAACCTGGAGAGGGAAAGAGAGTCCTGCAACAGGGTTTTTCAGGGAGTGGAAGAGAAAAGGGCCCGCGTGAAAGAAAGCGGTGACAGGATAAAGGCTCTTGACGATGAGATAAAGGAACTGGCCTCGCGCAACCTTGAAGGTTCGGCTGAGGCGGAGGTCAAAAGCCGTGAGATATCCGACAGGGAGGAAAGAAAGGATTCTCTTGAGCAGGAGATAAGGGATAAAGAGGGAACCCTTAAGGATAAAGAGCATAAGCTTGAAGACCTGAGGGACCTGACGAGAGATGTAGATATAAAGACGAAAGAAGTCGAATACAGGCGTGACGCTCTTGTTGAAAAGATCATGAACTCGTATAAGGTCAATATCTCCGAGATTACCCTTGAAATAGAAGAAGGTACTGACTGGGAAGATGTGGCCTCCCGGATAACGGATCTCAAGGAACAGCTGGATAAAATGGGGGAAGTCAGCCTTGGGGCGGTGGAGGAGCACAAGCAGCTTGAAGAGAGATATCAGTTCCTTACAAAGCAGATGGAAGATCTTACCAACGGCCGGGATGCTCTTCTTCAGGCAATACAGAAGATAAACAGGACTACCCGCAAGATGTTCATGGAGACTTTTGAAAAGATACAGAAAGAATTTAACGATTATTTCCGTATGCTTTTCAATGGGGGTAAGGCGGAGCTGCTGCTGGAGGACGAATCGAACGTTCTGGAATGCGGTATAGATATATCAGTACGTCCCCCGGGAAAGAAACTTCACAACATAATGCAGCTTTCCGGCGGAGAGAAGGCCATGACGGCCATAGCGCTGATATTCGCTATTTTTAAGGTAAACCCGAGTCCTTTTTGTGTACTTGACGAAATTGACGCGCCGCTTGACGAGTCAAATATCGTTCGTTTCTGCCGTGTACTGCAGGAGTTTCTAAAGTTGTCCCAGTTCGTTATAGTCACGCACAACAGGATGACCATACAGCTGGCTGACGTGCTCTACGGTATAACTATGGAAGAAAAAGGAGTTTCGAAAATAGTGTCTGTAAAGTTCACTGAAGAGAAAGAAATGAAAGACTCAGTTGAGATCCCAGTATCCGCGTAAAGTTGAAAGAAATAAAGGAAACACATGCGTTCGACCCAGGTGAAAACGAAAAAAGAGTTACTCTCCAAGGTGGAGCTTAAAGAGCTTTACGAGAGAACGAAGCACGAGATGGCGCTGCTTTCTGAGATAACGAACGCTATGATGCAGTCGCTGGAGCTGGACCAGGTGCTCTACACTATTCTTACGGCGCTGACATCACATGAGGGGCTTGGTTTCGACAGAGCGATGTTCTTTCTGGTGAATGATGACGCCGAGACTCTGGACGGAAAAATGGGTATAGGGCCCCATTCCGCGGACGAGGCGGATAAACTATGGCAGCGTATCGACAGCCACAAACTTTCTCTCCGGAACCTTATAGATTCATATTACAAATTCAAAACAGATCCCGAATCGAAACTTAATTCCGTGGTAAAGGGGATATCCATCCCGATCCGTGAGGACGCGGGAATACTCGCGCTGACGATCCTTGAAGGTATGCCTTTTGAGGTCACCAATGACGAGGCCAAGGCGATGGTGAACGCGGAGGTGAGATCACTGCTCAACATGGATCTTTTTGTGACGATACCGCTTAAGACAAGAGCCCATACCCAGGGTGCCATAGTGGTGGACAATATATCATCCGGCACGATGATAACCAAGGATAATATACGCATACTGAACATGTTTGCCGATCACGCGGCGCTGGCGGTAGAGAACTCGCGCCTTTACGGGAAAACCGTACATCTTTCTCAGACCGACTGGTTGACGGGGCTCTGGAATGCCAGGCATTTTAATTTCGTTCTTGATGAAAAGATAAAGATGGCCGCGAAAGACGAAAGCGCGCTCAGTCTTCTCCTGGTTGACATAGACAACTTTAAAGAATACAACGACACATTGGGGCATCAGAGGGGAGACGAGGCCATAAGAAGGGTGTCAACGGCGCTCAAAGGGTCTTCCCGTAATACAGATTTTGTATGCAGGTACGGAGGCGAGGAGTTCGCGATAGTCATGGCGGGAATAAACAGGAATAACGCTCAGATGATAGCCGAACGCCTGAGACAGGAAGTGGAGGAGTCCTTTAAAAATGACACATCTGTTCCTGACAGCGTTAAACTTACGGTCAGCCTTGGATTGTCGGTGTTTCCGTACGACAGTGAGGGTAAGGAAGATCTTATACGGAAAGCGGATCTTGCGTTGTATCAGGCCAAACAGACCGGCAAGAACAGGACCTGTACTTACGTGCCCGAACTCGGTTAGGGGAGGGCAAAAGGATAACAGGGGAATATGGAAGAGCTTAATAAAATATGTTGCGCGGTTTTTGAGAATGCCGCTGAAGGCATCCTGGTCGTAGACTCCGATATCGGATTGTTTGTTATGGCTAATCCATTGATGGCGGAGGTTCACCGTTTACAGTTTCCAGTTTGCCGTTCCCAGTTCACTGTTGTATAATACCTACATGAACCCCGTTTCTTACGAACAAAAAATAGCCAAAGTTCTCAAAAAGAAAAAGAAAACACTTTCTCTCGCGGAGTCGTGTACCGGCGGGCTTGTCGCCAGCCGGATTACCGATCTTTCCGGAAGTTCCGATTATTTTCTGGGCGGCGTCACCGCGTATTCCAATAATGTCAAGATGTCCGTTCTGGATGTGCCGCGCAATGTTATAGAAAAGAACGGAGCTGTCAGCCGTGAAGTGGCAAAGGCTATGGCCGAAGGAGCTAAAGTCCGCATGAACAGCGACTTTTCAGCCGCGGTGACGGGCGTGGCGGGTCCTTCCGGAGGGAGCGGTAAAAAACCTGTCGGGCTTGCTTTTATAGCATTTTCTGACGGCAAAAAGACAAGAACAAAAAAACTCCAATACAAAGGCGACAGAGGAGTTCTCAAAAAAAAGTTTTCCGACGCAGTCCTTAAATTGATACTGGCGAACGTGTGAGCGGCGAACAGAAAATAGATTAAGGTTAAGGCTCAATGTCGGATACTGTCTGGGATGCGCACTAGTATCCGCATTAAAATCCAAATGACAAAATCCAAAACCCAAATGAAATCCAAATGACAAAACGCACATATTTGATCTTTACGACAGAAGTAAGGTAAAAAGAAATAAGCATTTTGGATTTAATGATTTGGATTTATTTTGGATTTTGGGCTTAGGACTTTGGATTTATATTCGGATATCCCGATAACCTGATCCCCTGATATCCTAAAATTATGGATACAATCCGCACATTCATAGCGATCGAACTTTCGTCGGAAGCCAAAGACGAGCTTGCCAATGTCTCTGCTGAATTTAAGAAGTCTGGCGCCGACGTCAAGTGGGTGCGCCCTGAGACGATCCATCTTACACTTAAGTTCCTCGGCAGTGTTTCCGAAGAAAATTTAGCCGACATTTCCAGGGAAATCAGAGAAGTAGTAAGTAGCACAGACCCTTTTGACATGTCTCTGGGGGAGGTAGGGGTATTCCCGAGCTGGAAGCGCCCAAACGTCATATGGGTCGGGATTGACGGAGCGAAGGATATTCTGGAAGAAATAGCCGCCGGAATAGAAGACGCGATGGCTTCTTTAGGTTTTGAAAAAGAGACGCGAGGATTCAAATCGCATCTTACCCTCGGAAGGGTAAGGTCTCCTAAGAACAGAGAGAAACTGGAAAAGATCTCAGAAGATATTGAGATAAACCCGGTAGCCGTTCATGTATCAGGTATAGTACTTTTCAAGTCAGAACTCACCCCGCAGGGGGCGATCCACACACCGATCGAAATATTCCATTTAGACGCCTAGTAGTAACGAGTAGCCGGATTTCAGATTACAGATAGCAGATTGTAGATAGCTGTATCTGACATCTGATACCTGAAAACTGCCTTCCGGTTTGTGCTCTCAATAATTTTTTAAAATAAAGTGCAAGAAAATGGGGTGAAAAGTTGTCTCTAGTAGTAGAGGTTGAGATTAAGGTTGAGATTGAGAAAAAGACAAGAAAACGCCTAGTGCTAAACCTAAACCTCAATCTTAACCTTTCAAGTGCCCATGGCCAGTAAATATTCATTATTAAATTGCATAAAAAGGCGCGTCCAAGTATAATATGAGGAAATTATTATTAATGTAATTAACATATCAGGAGGTAATAAGATGGCGAAGAAACAGAAAACCGATACAGTTACGAAGAAAGATGAAGACAGTTCAGCCGAAACCAAGAGTAATGCCAAGGGTAAGGCACTTGAGTTGGCTCTCAGCAAGATAGAGAAAGATTTCGGTGAGGGCGCGATCATGAATATGGGCAAGGGGTTCAATATGGAGGTTGAATCGATCCCTACCGGTTCTATAGGACTCGATATTGCTCTTGGTGTCGGAGGTGTCCCTCGCGGCAGGGTAGTCGAGATATTCGGGCCTGAGTCCAGCGGGAAGACCACACTTACATTGAACATCCTGGCCAATGCTCAGAAGTCAGGCGGAGGAGCCGCGTTTATAGACGCAGAGCACGCCTTTGATCCGTCTTATGCGAAAAAGATAGGCGTCAATCTTGACGGTCTTCTGATCTCGCAGCCCGATAACGGGGAACAGGCGCTGGAGATAGCGGAGACGCTCGTCAGGAGCAACGCACTGGATGTAGTGGTAATAGATTCAGTTGCCGCGCTTGTCCCGAGAAAAGAGATCGAAGGCGAAATGGGAGCTTCCCACGTAGGTCTTCAGGCACGTCTTATGAGCCAGGCGCTCAGAAAACTTACAGGAGCCATAAGCAAGTCTAAGACATGTGTTATCTTTATAAACCAGATCAGAATGAAGATAGGCGTCATGTTCGGCAATCCGGAAACGACTACAGGCGGCAGGGCGCTCAAGTTCTATTCATCGATCCGTATAGATCTAAGGCGTATAGCGTCTCTCAAGAAAGGCGATAATGTCATAGGCAGCAGGGTAAGGGCGAAGGTGGTCAAGAACAAGGTAGCTCCACCGTTCAAACAGACGGAGTTCGATATCATGTTTGACGAAGGTATATCCCGGTCATCAAGCATCATAGATCTCGCGGAACAGGTAGGTATCATTAAGAAAAGCGGTACCTGGCTTTCTTATGGTGAGGAAAAGATAGGGCAGGGTAAAGAGAACGCGCGGCTCTTTCTCAAAGATAATGTGAAAGTGCTTAACCAGATAGAGAAAGAAGTTCAAAAAGCGCTGATAGCGGCAGGATAAAATAAAAACGGTAGCGGATATCAATGACAGCTTCAGAAATAAGACAGAAATATCTGGAATTCTTCAAGGAAAAAGGGCATACGGTAGTTGCCAGTGACCTTCTTGTTCCCAGGAACGACCCTACGCTGCTTTTTACCGGCGCGGGGATGAACCAGTTCAAGGAACAGTTCATGGGCAAAAATGTGACCTATACCCGTGCGGCGACATCGCAGAAGTGTCTGCGTACGGGCGATCTTGAGAATGTCGGGAAGACCCCCAGGCATCATACTTTTTTTGAGATGTTGGGGAATTTCTCTTTCGGTGATTATTTCAAGAAGGAAGCTATTGTGTGGGCATGGGAATTTATGACGGAAGTCATGGGTATTCCCGCGGAGAAGTTATGGATATCTGTTTACAAGGATGATGCCGAAGCTTACGGGATATGGCTTAATGAAGTATGTATCCCGGCCGGGAGGATCGTCAAGCTTGGAGAACATGATAATTTCTGGCCGGCGGACGCTCCTGCCAAGGGGCCGAACGGACCGTGCGGTCCCTGTTCTGAGATATTCTATGACTGGGGAGAAGCTGCAGGATGCGGTGAAAAGGACTGTGACCCTTCATGTGATTGCGGTAGGTTCGTCGAGGTGTGGAATCTTGTATTTACACAGTTCGAGAGAAAACCTGACGGTAAACTGGATCCTTTGCCTAACAAGAACATTGATACGGGAATGGGGCTTGAGCGCATAGCTTCCGTCATACAGGATGTAAGGACGAACTTTGATACGGATATTTTTGTCCCTCTTATCGACAGTATTAAAAAAGTTACGCCCGATCTGCCGCAGCCGTCTTTGAACCTTATCGCTGATCACATAAGGGCGGCGACGTTCTGTATAGGTGACGGAGTATCGCCGTCAAACGAGAAGAGGGGATATGTCGTCCGCAAGCTTATAAGAAGAGCGTGGCTTAAGGGGAAAACGGAAGGGCCGTTTCTTTTTAATCTGGTCCCGCTGGTAGCGGGTCTTTTTAGGGAAGTGTATCCTGAGCTTGAAGAAAAAAGGGAGCATCTCGCGGCTATAGTCGAAGAAGAGGAAAGAAGATTCAAAGATACTTTGCAGGCGTCGATGCCGGTTTTTGAGAACATGATCGAAGGAGGCGCTAAAGAGCTCAAGGGAGACCAGGTCTTCAAACTCGTGGATACATACGGTATGCCTTTTGAGATCATAGAGGACCTTTGCGAGGAAAAAGATATCAAAGTCCAGCGGGATGAGTTTGATGTTTTGATGGAGCAGCGCAAGGAGCAGTCTCGTAAGGGAAGCGATATGGAGAGCGAGTTCATATTTCAGCCGGACCTTTTCAATGACGCGCCCCGTCCGGAATTTTCGGATGATATGCCGCTTGACGCTTCCGTGGCCTTTCTTGTGAAAGACGGCTCTGATGGAGATACGCTTAATGAAGGCGATTCCGGCGAACTGATAACGGATCCGCAAAGCAGCGTTTTTTATCCTGAGTCAGGCGGGCAGGTCGGAGACAAGGGCAGCCTCACCGGAGAGAACGGGAGTATGAGGATACTGAACACCCTGCAGTCTGATGGCCGAAAGATATATCATGTCCGTGTTGAATCGGGCAGTGTGAAAGAAGGGGAAAAAGTAAAGCTGGATCTTGATGCGGACAAAAAAACAAAGACAGCGATGAACCATACTGCGACACATCTTCTTCAGGCGGCCTTGATGGCAGTCCTGGGGGGACACATAAAACAGTCGGGGTCTCTGGTAGATCACAGGAGGTTGAGATTTGACTTTACCCACATGAAAAAACTTTCCGACAGGGAGCTCTTAAAGGTCGAGGCGAAGGTTAACGGTTGGATATCGGAGAAGATAGATGTCTGCAAAGAAGAAAAATCAATAAAGCAGGCGAAAGAAGAAGGCGCGCTTTCGTTTTTCGGAGAAAAATACGGAGATACCGTACGTGTTGTAACAGTAGGCGAGAATTCAAAAGAACTATGCGGCGGGACGCATGTGGAGAATACCGGAGAGATAGGTCTTTTTAAGATAACCGCGGAGAGTTCCGTAGCCAGCGGGATAAGGCGAGTGGAGGCTGTTACCGGAGAAGAGGTGCAGGGGTGGATAAGGGATTCCCTGAAATCCATGCTGGAGAACATCAGGGGTACCGAAGGTGCCGACAGCGTGTCTCATGAAGAGATAATAGGGGAGGCCCAGGACATAGCGGACGGCCGGATAGGGATAGACAGTGGCCTGATAGAAAAGTTTGATACAAAGTTTCGTCCGGAACTTCTCGGGATAAAGGAAAAACTTGAAAAAACCGCTAAAAAGATGAAAAAACAGAAACAGGCCGGGGCCTTCGACGAGTTGAAGATAAAGATGGATGACGCGGCGGAAAACCCTGAAAGTATCAACGGTGTTGCCGTGCTAAGCTGTCTTTTCGGCGATGTGGATATGCAGGTCTTGAGAAGAGCCGCTTCGTATCTTGAAAAAAGATCAGCCACATCGGTAGTACTTCTGGGGGGAAGCGGTGACGGCAGGGCATACCTGGTGTGTGCCGTGCCGAAAGATCTGTCTCAGCAGGGGATAAGCGCCAAAGAGATGGTCGGTTCCATCGCCGGTAATATAGGAGGTTCGGGCGGAGGGACAGAGACTTTTGCCCAGGCGGGCGGCGGTTCACCCGAGGGATTAGAGAAAGCTATAGAAGAAGCGAAAAAATATATAGAACAGAGAGGGTAAGATGAGAATAGTAAGTGTGGGAAGTAAAGCATTCGATAAACTGGTTAACCGGTCCGATACAGGAAAGATGCGTCTCCAGAAAAAAGTCGCCAGGATCATAGATAGTGTGCGCACTGAAGGTGATACCGCTCTTTTGAGGTACACCTCAAGGTTTGACAGAGTAAGTATGCGTAAAAAGGACCTGCGTGTCACGGAAGCCGAGATAAGCGGAGCTTACCAGGATATCAAGCCGGAAATGGTGAACACCCTGAAAGAGATCATACAGAATATAAACAAGTTCTACAAAAACCAGCTGCCAAAGTCATGGACGATAAGGCAGGAATCCGGGATAGAGCTAGGAGAGAAGTTCGCGCCGATAGAGAACGTGGGTGTCTACGTGCCGAGCGGTACCGTGCCGCTTGTATCAAGCGTTTACATGACAGTGTTGCCGGCTAAGATAGCGGGAGTGAAAAAGATAGTGATGGTATCGCCGCCGAACAGGTATAACAGCATAGACCCGCACATACTTGTAGTGGCGAATCTTCTCAAGGTAGATGAGATATATAAAGTGGGTGGCGCTCAGGCAATAGCGGCGCTTGCTTTCGGGACAAAGACGGTGCCGAAAGTGGACAAAATAGTCGGACCGGGAAATGAGTATGTGACCGAAGCAAAGAGGCAGGTCTTCGGGTACTGTGATATAGACATGCTGGCAGGTCCGAGTGAAGTGCTGATAATAGCCAACAATAACGCGAATATAGATCACATTAAAAAAGATCTTTTATCGCAGGAGGAACATCATAAGGGGCTGTCGGTTCTTGTTACTCCGTCTAAGAAGGTCTTTGATGCACTTGCCGGAGATACTGAGATCATGGGATATATAATAAAGGTCAAGAATCTGGACGAAGCGGCAAAAGTGTCGAATCTGATCGCGCCGGAGCATTTGCAGCTTATGGTGAAAACACCTAAAAGGATGCTTAAGAAGATAACTAACGCGGGGGCTGTTTTTCTCGGGGCGTATTCTCCTGTCCCGATAGGAGATTATATCGCTGGTCCAAGCCACGTATTGCCCACGGGCGGAACGGCAAGGTATTCTTCGGGTCTTAACCTGAGGAGTTTTATGAAGAGCTCACATATTATTTCGTATTCCCGCAAAGCTCTTTGCGGGTCAGCGGCGTGGGTGAGGGAACTTACCGAACTTGAGAAACTTGAAAAGCATTGGGAGTCGGTAAAGGCGAGGTGTGAGGGGTAAGCTGTTATTGGGGATCGATCTTTGTGTTGAGGTGTAGGGTTGCGTCTTTTGAAACGTCTATCGTTAAACGGTGGCGGTTCAACCCCAACCTTAAACCCTTTGACGATTCTAAAGACGTAACCGATCAACGATTGACGAGATACTTGATACAAAATACGAAATACGAAAAAAACGGAGGGAAAATGGGGATTTTTCAGAAAAAAGATGGAAGCCGTGACAGGTCGGTGAAGGGGTATGAGAGAAAGTCAAAAGAGACCCGGATAGATGTGGCTGTCCTGAACGTGGACGGCAAGGGTGAAAGCAAAGTATCCACATCTATAGGTTTTCTTGACCATATGCTTACGCTGTTCGCGTATCATGGGTATTTCGATCTGGAACTGAATGCTTCAGGTGACACGCATGTGGATAACCACCACCTTAATGAGGATATAGGTATAGCTCTCGGGGAGGTGTTCAAACAGGCACTGGGTGACTCAAGAGGCATAGTCAGGACCGCTTCGGCTGATGTGCCGATGGATATGGCAAGCGCGAAGGTCCTTGTGGATCTCTCTAACCGCCCGGCGTTCAGTTTTAAGGCCTTGAGGAATGAAAGCGAGGCAGGGATAAAGGCGGAAGAGGGATATTCGATGGAGCTTGCGAAAGATATGCTCGAAAGCTTCGCGAAGAAGATGTGTATTAATCTTCACATAGAGATAGAGGGTGAAGGCGACATGCATCATTATCTTGAAGCTGTGTTCAAAGCAATGGGTATCGCTCTGGACAAGGCGACGAAAGTGGATCCTCGCAGGAGGGGCGAAGTGCCGTCCAGTAAGGGGATATTATAGTTGGTCGTTGATAGTTGATAGTTCTTTGTTAAAAAGCTACGAACTACCAACTGCAAACGACGAACTGACGAGGAGAGCTCTAATAGTGATTGGAATTATCGATTACGGAACAGGTAACCTGAAAAGCGTATACAATGCGTTTCGCTATCTTGGACAGGACGCGAAAGTATGCGGGAAGGGTGAGGAACTGACCGGCGTGGACAAAGTTGTTCTTCCCGGTGTGGGTTCGTCCAGGGATGCCCTGGAAGGGCTTGCTTCGCGCGGGATGAGCGATGCGGTGAAAAAGAGCATTTCAGACGGCAAGCCATTTCTTGGCATATGTCTGGGGCTGCAGCTTTTGTATGCCCACAGTGAGGAGAGCGGGGGGTGCGATTGTCTGGGTTTGTTAAAGGGAAGCGTACGACTTTTTCCCGGAGGTGGAGACCTTAAAGTCCCGCAGATAGGATGGAATACCGTACGTAAGACTAAGGATAACTGTCCGCTTTTTAAGGGGATAGAGGATGATAGTTTTTTTTATTTCGTCCATTCATATTATTGTGAGAGCGATGGAGACGAGTTTACTTCCGGAGTAACGGAGTATGGGGTGAAGTACACCTCGGCCGTATGAAGGATAACATGTATGCCGTTCAGTTCCACCCGGAAAGATCTCAGGCGAACGGCCTCAAAATGTTGGAGAATTTTATTTCATTATGAAAATAATACCGGCTATAGATCTGATAGAAGGAAAGACAGTTAGGCTTGAGCAGGGGCAGTATGACCGCAAGCTGAGTTATGACGTGGATCCTGTGGATGCTGCAAGAAAATGGGAAGCCCAGGGCGCGGAGCTCATACACATCGTGGACCTTGACGGTGCGAGAAAAGGAGAGCCGTCCAATGTCGAGATGGTGCGGAAGATAACAAGGGCAGTGAACATCCCCGTTGAGGTAGGCGGAGGGTTCAGGAAAGTGCTGCAGATAAAAGGTGCCCTGGATCACGGAGTGCACAGGGTTATCATAGGGTCCAAAGCTTTTGAGGATATGGATTTCGCGAGGAGCTGTATAGAGAACTTTCACGAACGGGTGATACTCAGCGTCGATGCCAGGGGTTTTGAGGTCCGGATACATGGCTGGGAAGAAGGCATCGACCTGGACATATTCGAGGTCCTTAAAAAGTTTGTGTCTTTCGGGGCGAAAGAGATCATCTATACCGATGTCCAGAAAGACGGCATGTTGTCAGGACCCAGCATAGATCAGCTCACGAAATTACTGGAAGAAGTCGATATAAACATAATTTCCGCGGGTGGTGTGAAGACCGTGGAGCATGTTAAGGAACTGAAGAAGTTGGAGAGTCTGGGGTTGTCGGGAGTCATCATAGGGCGCGCTCTTTATGACGGGACGATAGACCTTAAGGAGGCCATAAATGCTGGCTAAGCGGATAATACCCTGCCTTGATGTGACAGAAGGGCGGGTAGTGAAAGGCGTTAATTTCGTTAATCTGGTTGACGCGGGGGATCCCGTGGAAAATGCCAGGATATATAACGACGAGGGAGCGGACGAGCTTGTTTTTCTTGATATTACCGCCAGCCATGAAGGAAGAAAGACGATGGTCGATGTCGTGAGACGTGTGGCCGAAGAGGTCTTTATGCCGTTTACCGTAGGGGGAGGCATATCTTCCAATGACGATATACGCGAGCTGCTTAACGCGGGCTGCGATAAGGTGTCCATTAACACTTCGGCGGTCAAGAGGCCTCAACTGGTCAAAGAAGCAAGCGACAGGTTTGGGTCGCAGTGCATAGTGGTGGCGATAGACGCAAAAAGAAAAGACGCGGGTTCCTGGGAGGTTTATGTAAAGGGAGGCCGTGATGCTACGGGAATAGATGCTGTTGAATGGGCCCGTAAAGTGGCCGGACTGGGAGCGGGTGAGATACTTCTTACCAGTATGGACCGTGACGGCACCAAGGACGGGTTTGATGTCGAGCTTACGCGCGCTATAAGCGAAGCGGTAAGTATACCGGTCATAGCTTCGGGAGGCTGCGGCGAGCCCGAACATTTTTTTGAGGCGCTTACTGAGGGGAAAGCCGACGCGGCGCTAGCGGCATCGATATTCCACTTCAAGGAATTCTCTATAAAAGAAGTGAAGGATCACTTGAAGAATAAGGGAGTCGTAGTTCGAGATTAGAAGATAGAGGGGAATAGGGAACTGGGAAAGAAGGTTGAGATCAAGATTGAGGTTTAGTGGTCGGTATCTTTCTCAATCTCAATCTTAAGCTTAACCTTAGTTTGGCGCCAACAGGAGGAGAAGAGAATATGAGTTTTGTGGATAAATTAAATTTTGATGATAAGGGACAAATCCCGGCGATAATACAGGACGAGGCCTCGTCCCGTGTTTTGACGCTTTGCTATATGAACAAGGAAGCTCTGGAGAGGACTCTTGAAGAAAAGAAGATATATGTCTTCAGGCGTTCAAAAGGCCGCGTTATGATCAAGGGGGAGACTTCAGGGTGTACGCAGGCAGTTAAAGGTGTGTTCGTCGATTGCGCGAACAATTCTATTCTTTTTAGAGTGGATCAGGATAGGGCTGCCTGCCACGAAGGATATTTCAGCTGTTATTTTGGAAGGATAGACGAGAACGGCGAGATGGTCGTGGAGGAAGAACGTGTCTTTGATCCCGACGATGTGTACAAAAAGTGACATGAGACCATAACTTACTGAGCGATAGCGAAGCAAGTTATAAGGTCGAATGTCATCCTGAGCAGAGCGAGGGTAACGAGCGAAGGCGAAGGATCTAAATTCAGATTCCTCGACTCGGTTTTCAGACTCGCGCGGAATGACAGCTGAGCGATAGCGAAGTAAGTTATAAGGTCGAATG
>CAZUYM010000015.1:0-16491 GCA_964624805.1 uncultured Planctomycetia bacterium | reverse complement strand
CTCCGCCCGATACCCATATATCTGAAACCATGTTTCTTGACCTTCTCCGGATCGTAAATATTACGTCCATCGAACATGACGGGCTGGGACATCACTTCTTTAAGTTTCGCCCAGTCGATCTCCTTGAATTCATTCCATTCGGTCATCAGCATCACACAGTCAGCACCGGCGGCTGTTTCGTATATATCTTCACAATATATTATTTTGTCCCCGAGAACTCCCCTGGTGTTATCCATGGCCACGGGATCGTACGCTTTTACCTTAGCCCCCTCCTCCAGCAGTTTTTTTATTATGTCGATCGCCGGCGCTTCCCTTATGTCATCGGTGTCCGGCTTAAACGCGAGTCCCCATACGGCTATGGTCTTTTCAGGAAGGTTCCAGAGCATCTCACTGACCTTTTTAACCGCTATTTCTTTTTGCATCTCATTGATCTTTTCTATCTCTTTAAGCATGTTGAGCGGATATCCCAGCTGCTCAGATATCCATATAAAAGCCTTGAGGTCTTTGGGGAAACAGGAACCGCCGAACCCTATACCGGCTTTTAAAAAATATCTGTTCACACGCGAATCAAGACCGATACCTTCGGCAACGGCATTTATGTCAGCCCCTACCTTGTCGCAAATATTGCTCACGGCATTAATAAAAGATATTTTCGTAGCCAGGAAGGAATTTGAAGCGTGTTTGATTATCTCGGCGCCTTTGATATTGGTCACAACTATTTTGGTATCCAGAGGTTCATACAGTTCCCTCAGCATAGATTCGGCTTTTTCGGATTCCACCCCTATCACGACCCTGTCAGGCGCCATAAAATCCTTTATAGCTGACCCTTCTCTCAAAAATTCCGGGTTTGAGGCGACGTCAAAATCACAGTCGCTGGTCTTAAAGTTATCTATAGTCTTTTTGACCCATTCACCGGTCGCCACGGGTACCGTGCTCTTTTCGACTATCAGCTTATATGAATCTATGTTTTCCGCTATCTCCCTTGATACGTTCTCGATGTAGGTCAGGTCCGCGCTCCCGTCATCTCTGGAGGGGGTACCTACACATATAAAGATAACGTCAGATTCCTTCAATGTGGTCGCGATATCGGTAGAAAACTTAAGATTCCCCTTCTTGCTGTTCTTCCTGACAAGCTCCTCAAGCCCGGGTTCATATATCGGTATCCCGCCGCTTTTAAGAACTTCGATCTTTTTGGGATCGTTATCAGCGCACACAACATCATTGCCAAGTTCGGCAAAACAGGTCCCTGTTACAAGACCAACATATCCGGTCCCCACTATCCCCAGCTTCATAAGAGTCTCCTTTTATAATATTATAATCACTATAATATATGAATATGCCCTGTTTAATAAGCTGAAATTATAACATATGGGGTATATTAGTGCAATTCAGAAATGTGTGGATAGATTTCAGATAACAGATGACAGATTTCAGATACCAGATGGGATAAAAATCCAAAATCCTAAGCCCAAAATCAAAAGGAATTCCAAAATCCTAAATCCAAAGTAGCAATTTTGGGTTTTGTCATTTGGATTTCATTTGTCATTTGGATTTTGACATTTGGATTTAATCTGAGAGGTAGACCGTGGTCTGTCGTCTGCGGACATGATCGGCAAACTGGACCCTATCTGTAATCCGGTCCCGGGGGACGTTTGTCGAAAGAACGGTTCATGCCGATATTAAGGTCGGGGAAGGCCTTGACCCGGAAGGCCACCCAGAAAGTGAAGTCATCCTTCATGATGTCGTCTCCCTTTAGATCGTAAGTTACCTCTACTTCCCAACAATGAAGGTCCCTTACTATGGAAAACTGCTGTTCTTCTACCTCAGTTTTCTGGAGATCATATCTCTCGTACCAGTCAAAACGCCACTTTGGGTTAAATACATATCCCAGCTCAAAAGTAATCTGATTTCTCGGATCCGGCGGGATCTTCTCGTACCGATAACCAAGGTCAAGTCGGAAAATATCATTAGGCCTGATCGAAGCTTCGATGCTCCCTGTACTGATCGCCTGGTTATCGGGAGTTATCTCCAGCTTATTATCGACGTAGAACCAGCCGTTAGGACTGAGTTCCAGATCAAACTTCAGGTTACTGAACCCTCCGCCTTCCTGGAACTTGTAATTGTTCTTTTTCATCTGAAAAAGATAATCAATACTCACTATACTTCTTACCAGATCTACCGATTCATCAAGATCTTTCCCTCTCTTGGTCTGGAGCTTATTCTCCATCGACAGGGTTATCTTGTTATCTTTCTCCAGCGCGTCTATCTCGTCCATCTGGTAAAGCTTATTCTTGTCGACACTAGGCTGACGTCTGTGAAAATAATTCACGCTCGGCACTATGAGATGCCTCAACCCGTTAATATCCAGGCCCCAGGCCTTGGTGTTGACATCATATACCTTGTGAAAACGCATGAATGTGTCGATTCCCCCTCCGAAAATATTACGGAACTGAGCCTTATTTTCGATCTTGTCCCGTTCGTATGCCGTCCCGCGGTAAAACGCGTACGGTGTAAGGTTAAGCGGACCCACATTCGCTACATAAGAAAATCTGTGAACGGTATCTATACGGCCAACCTTTTCAGTCGGACTCTCATCGAACCTGTACTGTTTGTCGAAATATGTGGCCGCCGATTCTGAAGTGTAGTAAATGGGAGTCTCCCACAATCTCTGGTCAGGTATCTCCAGTTTTAATTCGGGGAGCCTCTGGACGACCGTATAAAAGTCGTTAAGCCTTTTATTAGCCGTCAGGCTGAACGTATAATTGTTTTTGGCTGACACCACGGAAATATAGTTTTTCGGTACACTGTTCGTCTCCTCATACTCATTGTAAAAATAGTCCTTGAGGACATTCTCATCGCTCATCTTGTTGAACTCCAGCATCCCCGTCGTCTCCGGGTCAAAATCAAGGCGATGTTTCCACTGAAGCCTTCTGCGCCACTTCTCTTCGGTGCCCTCATCCCTGTACTCGGTCGGATCGTAAGTCCCCCAGCCGTTCTGATTGATAAAGTACCCGCGGAACATACCTTCGCCCAGCCCTTCCATCCCGAAATCCGCCATCTTGTAATAAAGATTCGCTCCGCCCGCGAACCCTTTCTTCGACCTGTAGTCAAAAAGAAGGTCCGCCTTGGTATTACCTTTAATGTGCATCCTCCAGGCGGAAAGAAGAAAATATCCCCAATCGCTGGTAGAACCGGGAATGAACTCTACTTTGGCTTTTGTCTGCATAATCGGGTGGTAGTAATATGGGAACCACATAACGGGGACTTTGCCGACATACGCGGTAACATTCTTAGCTATGACCTTTTCATTGGGAAATACCCGGATCTCATTAGCTTTGAGGCGATAGTGTGGCCGATCGAGGTCACATGTAGTAATGAACCCTTTTTTGAGAAGATATTCGTTGTCCCCGACTTTGCCGGTCTCTTCAGCCTGACCGAACCACGGGAAAGCCTCCACTTCCGCTCCTATTATCTCTCCTCTTTTCGCGGAAAAATCATATCTTATGCGGTCTCCGGAAAGAGTCCCGTCAGGCTGTTCTATAAGAACATTCCCTTCGCAAAGCGCCTGGCGGGCTTTGGTGTCGACTTCTATCCGGTCACAGGAAAGCTTGACGTTACCGTACGTTATGCTGACGTTACCTTCGGCTACTATTTTGCCGTCCTCTTCGAAATATTCTACCTTGTCACCGTCCACAATAATGGACTGGCCCGGTTGGGCCAGTTTCGAAAGGTCGCCTTCAACTCCGGGTACCCCCTCCGCTAATTCTCCGGAAGATACTTCAGTGTCATCCGTAAGGGCTGCGGGCTCTCTTTCCGTTTTCACGCTCTCGGACGGTATCGTTTTTATGGTTCCCGGCGTCTGCTGCGCGAGGTCAGCCGGCACCTTCGGGGCCGCAGGTTCCTTCTCGAGCTGTGAGCTGTCAGTGGTCACCTTTGTAGATACTTTTTTTGCCTCTTGCCTTTTTCCTTTTTCCTTCCCTGCGGCCTGCTTGCGCTCTTCCTCTTTTGCTTTTTTCTGAGCGTCGGCCTCTTCCTTTGCCCGAACCTTAGCTTCCTCTTTTTCGCGCTTAGCCTGCTCTTTTTTCTCTTTTGCCAGTCTTTTGGCTTCTATCTCCGCCTGTTTATTTTCTTCCTTCACTCTCTTCAGGCGCTCCTTCTCCTCCTGAAAATAGTTCTCTTCCGCGCCTAGCTGTTCCAGAAAAGCCAGAACTTCGGTACTGTTCTCATCCATTGAAAGAGCTTTGCGCGCCGTACTGCGTGCCTGGGAAAATTTGTTTTCCGATCTCAGCTTGCGCGCTTTTTCCATATACTGTGATATTTTGAACACGCGCCTCTGGAGGGTCTCTTCCTCTTTTGCTTTAGCGCGGACACGTGTGACCCATTCCTGTTCGGAAACCGTATCCGTACCCTGCGCGGAGGCGGGCGAGGTGAAACAGCCCACCGACATCGCAAAAGAGCATGCGAGTACAATAGTAATATCTCTGATATGTTTAGTAATAAGTGTCATTATTCAATTTTCTATTCTGAGGCGGCCTCGTTTTGCTCACAGTATAACACAAGAAAGGGTCACAAGCAAATTGACATTTCTAGCGTCACGCACGGCTATGCCGGACAGACCTTATTCCGACCTTTTCTCTTAGCTTTATAAAGCGCGGTATCCGCTTTCTCTATAAGGGTTTCTACATCTTTTCCGTCTTCAGGGTAGGTCGCCACTCCGAGGCTGATAGTGGTCTTTATCTCCTCGTCAAATGCCCTGATGCTCTTTGAAACTATGGATTTACGAAGCCTCTCAGAAACAGTCATAGCAAGTTCCTTGCTCGTTTCCGGAAGGACTATGCAGAATTCCTCTCCTCCGTACCGGGCGATCATATCGACCTCACGAACTGATAACTTAAGCCTTTCTGCTATCTGCCTGAGAACGGCATCTCCTACCAGATGGCCGTGTTCGTCGTTGCATTCCTTGAAATGGTCCACATCTGCCATGGCGATAGAAAAAGTAAGCCCCAGACGTCCCGCCCTGTCGACTTCCTCTTCCAGCCTGTCCATGAGATAGCGTCTCAGGAAAACTTCCGTAAGCCCGTCTATTATGGAAAGTTCCTGCACCTCTTCATAAAGTTCCACCTTACGGAACTCCAGGGCTATCTGTGAAACAAGTATACGGAACCTGCCGTAACTTCCTCTTGACGCGCCCTCTATGGCTAGTATGGCGCAGATCTTGTCGCCCACGTACAGCGGAAATGCCATGAAAGAATCGCTACGCACCTTCAGTGCCCTGAACAGGTCTTTGCCTCCCGCGGAATCCTCAAAAAACGGTTTGTATTCATGCTCCTTCACGCAGTCCATCAACTTTTCGTACTCAAGTATCATATCTGTCTTTTCGTAATAGTCGATGTTGCCGGAACTCTTTGATACGCCGTTGAAAAATTTACCCTTTTTAAAAGCCACCAGATGCATCGCGTCGAACCTGAAATTGTCCTCAAGAAAATCAAATAACCCCTCAAGAAGTTCTTCGAACTTAAGCGCCGGAGCCAGCCTCTTGGTTATCTCATAGAGGCGTGATATCCGGCTGAGTTCGCTCTCTATCTTTCTCCCTCTCCTGTCAACTTCTTCCAATTCGGTGACCACGCTGTTATACTCCCGCTGTTTCCCCATTATATCCGTCTTGTGATATGACAGGAACGCCATGTAAAGGTATTTTACCAGATAGCTGGCTGAACTCGTCAGCGCGAGAAGGAGCATAAGAACGGCCACATCTATAGGATTAAGCACGCCCATCAGATAGTAGAACGAAAAGAACAGTATATTCACAAAAAGCATGATCGATATCATGGGCAGCGTCATAACGAAGGGAGCCGCTATGAACACCAGAGGTATCATAAAGAGGAACAGATACTCATCTCCCTTAGGAAATTTATAGCTCATCCAGCTGACAGCCATAAGCAGGATATTAGCAGCAAACAGTATTATGGGCCTTATTTTAAACATACTTGATTTTTGCCTTCTGCTTTTGCCTTATACAGGCACCTGTCGGCCTCCCATATAAGATCTTCTCTGAGCTTTGCGTCCGCGGGAAACATGGCTACACCTACGGATACTGTGACAAAATATTTTTTCCGCCTCAATGTCACCGCCGCTTTGCCTATCTCTTCCCGTATCTCCTCCGCAAGTTTTATCGCTTTTTCCTTATCGTATCCAAGCGCCAGGAACGTGAACTCCTCGCCGCCGTACCTGACCACCATATCTCCGGCAGAAGCTTTTGCCCGCAAGATCCGACCTATATTCCTCAATACGGCGTCTCCTGAAATATGCCCGTGCTCGTCATTAAAATCTTTAAAATCGTCGATATCCAGCATCAAAAGAGCGAACGAGGTATCACTCCTGAGCCCCCTCTTCACCTCTTCTTCCAGCCTTTCCATAAAGTAACGGTGTACGTACAGTCCTGTTAAGCTGTCTCTTATGGCCAGCTCCTCCGTCTGGCGGTATAGACGGGAGTTCTCTATCGCCACAGATGCCAGTTCACCGATGATATCCAGTATGCGAAGTTCATGCTGGGCGAACACCGATCCGCGCGGAGAATCAACCCGTAGTATCCCCAGAAGATTGCTTTCGATAATAAGGGGTTTTATCATGAGGGCTACCGCGTCATCAGCACTGTCTTCAGCCTCTATCGAGAACCTGAAATCTTTTCCGATGTCTTTTACAAGCAGGCTTTTCATGTTCTTCAGTACCCACCTGTCGTAGATGCTTCCTTTTTTCTTCTCGAAAGCCTTGCGTGGCCTCGCTTTGACCGTTTGGGTAAGGTTCAGGTCGCTGCGGTCTTCCTTCGTCATAAAAAGAAGCACCCTGGTATCTCCGGCAAAAATATTGTATGTCTCTTCGGAGACTATTTTCACGATCTCATCTTCGGACAGGGAAAGACTCAGTTTATCCGCTATGTTCTTCAGTTTCAGAAGGCTGTTTACCTTTTCCCCCATAGCCACGACCTCGGCACCCCTGTTCTTTCTGTGGTTCCCTATGAGGTTAGTGTCCTCCTGTATCTTCTCCATGCTTACGGTATATTTCTGGTCGGAAAGGTTTATCTTACGGTAAACATGGTATCCGATAAAACTGCTCAAGAAAAAAGCCAATATGAGAACACTGTAGTAGTACGGATTCATGTCGGTAAGGGGGCCGTAGAGGAACAGCATAGCAACGAGAAAAGACGCAAGGCCGACAAAAACCCCCAGCAAACTCCATAAGAGCATCACTGAAAGGCTTACCATGATCATAAGGCTTAATGCTATGAATTCCAGGTGCTGAACATTGTCCCTGAGAGCGGGAACGAACCTGTTAATGCTGTACAGAAACCCTCCGAAGAGGAGGATTGCTATGATCCTTAGAAGGTTCCTTTTTGCGAAAGGGGTCATGAAAAAGCCCGCTATATGTTGGGGTGTTAAACGATAGTTTTTTCCGTAGCTTTGTCAAAAAAATGTATCTTGCTCATATCGAACAGCACGTCCATATCCTGATTTATCTGCGGATTCGCGTCACCCGAACCCCTCGCTATCAGTATGTGATTCCCGGTGTTCAGATGTATGTACACCTCTGATCCCATATGCTCCACGACTTCACATGTCATGGTGACTATATTCTCCGGAGGCGCTTCGGAAACGAACAGTTTATCGTAAACATCTTCGCTCCTCACTCCGAGGATCACCCTTTTGTCCTCGTAGTCCTCCAGGGCGGAATACATACCTTCGACTATTCGTATGCGAAAATTTCCCTCGTCGAAATACAGTCTTTTTTCTTTTTTTATGATCTTCCCTTCCAGAAAGTTCATCGGAGGCGCTCCGATGAAACTGGCCACGAACTTGTTGACCGGAAAATTGTAAACGTTGGTCGGGACATCTATCTGCTGTATAACACCGTCCTGCATCACAACTATCCTGTCACCCAGAGTCATAGCCTCGGTCTGATCATGCGTAACATATATCATGGTAGCTTGCAGTTTTATATGAAGGCGATGCAGCTCGGTCCTCAACTGCACTCTTAAATTCGCGTCAAGATTGCTCAAGGGTTCGTCGAAGAGGAACACCAGGGGCTTCCTTACTATCGACCGACCGACCGCTACACGCTGTCTCTGGCCGCCGGACAACTCACGCGGTCTTCTGTGCATGAGTTTCTCAAGTCCAAGTATGCTCGCGGCTTCTTTCACCCGTGACTCTATTTCTTCTTTGGGATATTTCTTGAGCTTCAGGCCGAAAGCCATGTTCTCATATACTGACATATGGGGGTAGAGCGCGTAGTTCTGGAACACCATGGCGATGTCCCTGTCCTTAGGTGGAATGCTGTTGACTCTCCTGTCGCCTATGAATATCTCCCCTTCTGTGGCTTCTTCCAGCCCCGCGATAAGCCTCAGTGTAGTAGACTTTCCGCATCCTGAAGGACCGACAAGAACGACGAATTCCTTATCATCTACACCGAAACTGACGTTATCGACAGCTACTACACCACCGGGAAATACCTTTACCAAATTCTTTAAACTTACCTGTGCCATGTCACCGCCGTTGTGTGTTAACTGTTATCCAGTTTATTCTTGTATGTACCTAGCCCTGAGAAACTTCCATGTAATCAACCAGTTTTCCGGCATAAAAGTTTATCCGCTTAATCCCGGGAAACTTCCAGATAGTCTGAAAGTTTTCCCAGAGTTTCGTTTAACTCGTTCCGGTGAACTATCATATCTATGAGACCATGCTCAAGAAGAAATTCCGAACTCTGGAACCCTTCAGGAAGTTCCTGCTTTATCGTCTGCTGTATTACCCTGGGGCCGGTGAATCCTATCAGCGCCTTGGGTTCGGCGATAATGATGTCTCCCAGTGACGCGAAACTCGCCATCACACCCGCCATAGTAGGGTTAGTAAGAACCGAAATGAACAATCCCCCGTTCTTGTGAAGCCTCTCCAGCGCGGCGCTCGTTTTCGCCATCTGCATGAGGGAAAGCAGCCCTTCATACATCCTGGCACCGCCCCCTGAACCGGATATTATTATGACCGGTATCCTTTCGGCATCCCCGAACTCTATGATCCTTGTTATTTTCTCTCCGACCACCGACCCCATGGAACCCATTATGAAACGGGAATCCGTTGCTCCGATAGCGACTCTCCTGGAGCCTATCGTTCCTTCGCCGACTACCGCGGCCTCTTTTAATCCGGTGGCTTTCTGGTCTTTCTTTATTTTGGAGGGATAGTCTGTAGGCCCTTTGAACTTGAGCGGGTCCCGGCTTGTCATGTCCTTGTACTTTTCCTGGAAAGACCCCGCGTCGACCGTACAATCTATCCGGTCATACGCGCTTAACCTGAAATGATAATCACATTTGGGGCAGACGGCGTTGTTGTCCTTGAGGGTCTTCTTATAGAGAAGCTCGCCGCATCCCGGACACTTGGTCCACAATCCTCCGGGTATCTCTTTTTTTTTGTCTCTGCCGAATATAGGTTTTTTGGAAAAAAAGACCATAGTTATACGCCCACCGATGACGTCTCACAGCTCACAAAAGCTGCGATCGATATCAGGAGCAAACCTCCTTTTCTTCGCTTTTTGACCCGGATGTCTCGAACCTGTTCACGACCAGTCCCGTCAGGAGCTTGGGATAAAAATAAGTGGATTTCTGCGGCATCATCTCACAGTGCTCCGCTACAGCCTTAAGCTGGTCAACGCGGGTCGGATTAAGAAGAAACGCCGCCTGATGACTGCCGTCGGTGACCAGGGCTTCAGCATCCTCTGGGTTCTTCAGGTAAGTGATGTTCCCTTCCTTGTTCCCCCCCGACAGTATCACATCAAGTATGCCCGCGTGCAGCACACTGACATCGAGCCTCTTCCAATCGCTGGTCTTGTCCTCTTTGATAAGAGACGCAAGATCGGCTTCCGGCTTAGGCTCAAGCCAAAGATATTTACCTCCATAGAGAAAACCGAAAACGTTCTCAGTACTGCCGGAGTCTTCCAGCTTTCCTACGAGAGTATCCAGGTCTCCGCAATCCGATATATCAAAATATTTCCCCAGCGAAGCTTCGGCGTCGCCTTCCGGCATCACCTTTATCGCCCTGTGAGTGGCCATGACCGTGAGGTCGTTATCCTCTTCCATCCCGGTAAAATACATCATTATATAGTCGGCGCTGCCGTTATACCCGGATTCTTCTCTGCGGGCATTCCTGTAATTCCGGGCTACCTCATATCTGTGGTGTCCGTCAGCTATGAATATCTTTTCGGACGCCATAGCGGAACTTATCTTGTCTACGGAAGCGGAGTCTGAGAGTTTCCATAACTTGTGTCTTACTCCGTCCACTTCGATATCTATCATCGCCTCGCCCGATGACACGCATTTATCCAGTTCTGTCTTCACTTCCCCGTTCTCATCAGAGAACAGCGTGAAGATCGGGCTCAAATTCCCCTCTACCTGCCTGATAAGGTTCATCCTGTCCTCTTTAGGCTTTGAAAGGGTATATTCGTGCGGCAAAATGGTATCTTTTCCGGGATCAACTATCTTCATCAGGCCCAGAAAACCGATCCTGCTGCACTTTACGCCTTTATGATCGTATTCCTGCGCGTACACATAGTAAGATTCGTTATCGTCGACGGCAAGTACTCCCTGCTGCTGCCAGTCGTCCAGGGACTTTCTGGCACGTATGTACTTATTATCGCTGTCGTTATCGCCTTTGGAAGCTTTACCAAGGATAAGACGTATAATATTATAGTCGCTGGACCCGTATAGCGCGTCGCACTGGGTGTCAGAGATAACATCGTAAGGAGGCGCCATGACATCCGCATAGTCACTTATCTTATCCTTATCATATAACAGACCCCTGAAGGGCCTCACTTCTGCCATTTCACCATCCTCCCGAGTATTATACCGAAAACTGTTCCCGCGATATTGGCAGCTGCATCTACCACACTCGCGTCCCTGCCCGGAACGAGCCGCTGCACTAATTCCATTAAAATACCATATCCCCCGCTCAATATCAATGTAAATAAGGCACTTTTGGCCTGAAACGAGATGCTGTAATAGGACGTGCTGCGCATCAAAATGGCCGCAAAAACGGTATATTCAAAAAAATGGGCCATTTTATCAAAATGACCGACGGTGAGCTGTAGCGGACCTTTATACGGGAGCACTGAAAAGAACAGTATTACCCCTGCCCACACTACAGGTATGCCCCATATAGAAAAGAAGTTTTTCTGTGTACTGTATTCTCCCATGTCTTCTCCTTATTCGGATCCGGGGCAGTTGTTACAGCTGTCCGACTTCCCGCATGGCGGGGTCTTACTATCGGTCGAACCTTTATCGGACGGTCTGGGCCCGGAATCCTTATAGTCTGTCTGGTAAAAACCTTTTCCCTTGAATATGACTCCGGCTCCCATGGATATCAGGCGCTTTACGGACTCTTTTTTGCACTCAGGGCATTTTTTTACCGGATCATCGGTCATACTCTGGAACTTTTCGAACCTGTGTCCGCATTTTTCGCATTTATATTCGTAAGTAGGCATCGTGTGCTCCCTATTAGTACCGAGTATCGAGTACCGGGTATCGAGTATCTATCTCGGTACTCGGTACGCAGAACCCGGTACTTACTTAAATATCTTCTTAACTTTCTCTATCACGGTCTCTTCTCCGGCGGCTTTCTTCCCGCCGAAACTGGCTTCGAACTCCCTCAGCATCTCTTTCTGCCGGGTATTCAGATCTTTAGGGACCTCTATTTCTGTCTTTATCAGGTAATCTCCCCTGCCTCTACCGTCCAGTCTTTGTATCCCCCTGTTCCTTAACTTAAATACCTGTCCGGTCGGTGTGCCCGCGGGTATAGAAAGTTCGACTTCGCCGTCCAGCCATGGAACTTTTATTTCATCACCCAGAACAAGCTGTGAGAACGATACTTTGGCCAGATACAAAAGATCATAGTCTCTTCTGGAAAAGATCTTATGTTCCTTCACCGAAAGTGCGACATAAAGGTCACCATGAGGTCCGCCGCTCTTTCCGGGTTCTCCTTCTCCGGATACACGAAGCCGGACACCGGAACTTACCCCTGCCGGCACAGTAACGTTGATCTTTTTAGTGACTTCTTTCCTTCCGCTCCCGGCACATTCCGTGCAGGGATCCTTTATCATCTCACCGGCCCCCCTGCAGGCATCACAGGTGCGTGCAATACTGAAAAACCCTCCCGACTGCCTGACCTGTCCCGAACCGCCGCAAGCGGTACATGTCACCTTTTGCGTACCCTCTTTTGCCCCTGAACCGCCGCAACCGGAACATACATCGTACTTTCTTATTTTTATATCTTTTGCTGTACCCTTTGCCGCTTCAAGAAAATCCAGTTTAAGCCCGTATTCGAGATCCCGTCCCCGGCGCGGGCCTCTCTGCCCCTGCCCGCCGAAACCGAAGATCCCTTCAAAAACGTCCCCGAAACCACCGCTAAAAACCTCCCTGAAAATATCGAACGGGTCATGGAAACCCCCGTAACCGCCACCGCCCGAGAAAGCTGCTTCTCCGTACTGATCGTACATCTGCTTTTTCTCGGGAGTGCTCAATATCTCGTACGCGTGAGAGATCTCCTTGAACTTCTCTTCGGATGCCTTGTCCCCCGGGTTCTTATCCGGATGATGTTTTACGGCAAGTTTCCTGTAAGCCTTTTTTATCTCATCGGTGCTGGCGTTCCTTGAAACACCGAGGAGTTCGTAATAGTCAGACATAATATTTAATTAGGTTGAGATTAAGGTTGAGATTGAGTTATAGGTTTTATTCTTAACCTCAATCTTAGCCTTAGCCTTAATCTTTATCCTCTTTATTCTCCTTCTCATCCCCATCCACTTTATAATCCGCGTCAACGACGTCTTCTTCGGTCTTTTGTTCTTCGGAAGCACCGCCGGGACCGGCCTGAGGTCCTTCGCCCTGCTGTTTCGCCTGGGCTTCCTTGTACATCTCTTCTGAAAGCTTATGGCTCGCTTTCTGTAGCTCTTCCTGAGCTTTCTTTATATCGTCGATATTATCGGACTCGAGAACTTTCTTCGCGCTTTCAACAGCTTCGGTCATCTGCTTCTTCTCGTCCTCCGGAACCTTGTCGCCGTAATCTTTGATGCCTTTTTCCACGGCATATACGAGAGAGTCGAGCTGATTCCGGTTCTCTATAAGTTCCTTTTTCTTTTTGTCGTCTTCCTCGTGGGACTGGGCGTCCTGCTTCATCTTTTCAATTTCGTCCTTTGACAAGCCGCTGGAAGATTCTATCCTTATAGACTGCTCCTTGCCCGTTGCCTTGTCCTTGGCTGAAACCTGGACTATACCATTGGCGTCTATATCGAATGTGACCTCTATCTGAGGTATCCCCCTCTGTGCCGGGGGTATGTCAGTCAGGTCAAAACGCCCGAGCGTCCTGTTGTCGGAAGCCATGCCGCGCTCTCCCTGAAGAACATGTATAGAAACCGCCGGCTGGTTATCCGCCGCCGTGGAAAACACCTGGCTCTTTTTAGTCGGTATGGTCGTGTTCGACTCTATGAGCTTCGTCATCACTCCGCCGAGCGTCTCTATGCCCAGCGTAAGCGGAGTAACATCAAGAAGCACCACGTCGGACAAATGGTCTTTGTCCCCCTCGTTGCTGAGTATCCCGCCCTGTATAGCGGCTCCCATGGCGACCACTTCGTCAGGGTTCACGCCTTTATGGGGCTCTTTGCCGAATATCTCTTTCACGACTTCCTGTACCCTTGGCATGCGCGTCTGGCCTCCGACAAGTATTACCTCATCGATGTCTCCGGCGGAAAAACCGGCGTCTTTAAGAGCTCTCTTGCAGGGCTGCTTTGTGCGGTCGACAAGCTCGTCCACGAGCTGTTCCAGCTTCGCCCTGGTCAGTTTCATCGTAAGATGTTTCGGACCCGAGGCATCAGCAGTAACGAACGGCAGGTTTATCTCCGTTTCTATGTTGCTGGACAGTTCACACTTCGCTTTTTCAGCCGCTTCTTTTAACCTCTGAAGAGCCATTTTGTCCACGCGCAGGTCTATTCCCTGCTGCTTCTTGAACTCTTCGGCTATCCAGTTCATGATCTCCTGGTCGAAGTTGTCTCCGCCAAGATGCGTATCACCGTTGGTGGATTTGACCTCAAAAACCCCTTCGGCTATCTCCAGTATGGAGACATCAAAAGTTCCGCCACCGAGATCGAACACGGCTATTTTTTCTTCCTTGTTCTTTCCCAGACCGTAGGCGAGACTGGCTGCGGTAGGCTCGTTGATGATCCTTTTAACCTCAAGACCCGCTATCTCCCCCGCGTCTTTTGTCGCCTGCCGCTGAGAATCGTTAAAATAGGCGGGAACGGTTATAACTGCTTCCGTCACTTTTTCGCCGAGATAGTCCTCTGCCGTCTGTTTCATCTTCTGCAGTATCATCGCGGATATCTGCGGCGGAGTGTATTGTTTGCCTTCGGCTACAACTACGACATTACCCTTGTCATCTTCGCTGACCTTGTAAGGTACGAGTTTTTCCTCTTCCTTCACCTCGGAATGTTTTCTTCCCATAAATCGTTTTATGCTGAAAATGGTATTATCCGGATTGGTCACCGCCTGGCGTTTGGCCGGCTGCCCCACCAGAGATTCTCCGCCTTTGGTAAAGGCCACTACGCTTGGGGTCGTCCTTGCCCCTTCAGCATTCGGTATGACCTTGAATTCTTTTCCCTCCATGACAGCCACGCAGGAATTTGTGGTCCCTAGATCTATCCCTATTACCTTACCCATGTCTTACCTCCTGTGTTCTTTTTAAAAATCAAATTCAGGTTAAGTTTAAGATTAAGGTTTAGTGCTTTGTACTTTTCTTAACCTCGATCTTAATCTCAACCTATTTTCACATCATCTATCTACTTGTCACTCTTAGCTATTACCACCTGTGCCGCGCGCAAGAGCCTGTTGTTCAAGAGATATCCCGCCCTGACCTCTTCGAGTATTTCTCCGTCAGGATATTCTTCGGTATCGATAGCGGAAACCGCTTCGTGCACGTTCGGATCGAACTGTTCGCCCTTTGTCTCTATTTTTTTGACACCGTTCTCCTCGAGTATGCGGTGAAACTCATTCTGCACAAGCTTTATGCCGTCCATGACAGACCCTTTATCTTTGGCCTTTTCCATGGCAGCGAACGCCATATCAAAATTATCCACTATGGGAAAAAGCTGCGAAATAATATCTTCATTGGCGAATTTGATCCGGTCTAATTTTTCTTTTTCAAGCCGTTTACGCGTATTCTCATAATCGGCATGCACTTTAAGCCATTTATTCTCCATCTCATCGCGTTCAGCGGCTTTCTTTACCAGTTCCTCGTATTCGGTGACGGACAGTTCTATTTTTTCCTCGTCCCGCTGCGGGACTTTTTTGTTTTTCATCACACACCCCTGATAAAGTATTTAATCGTTTATTTCTTCCAGTTTTACGCTTATCAGATCTGACAGGCAGTTAAGCGTACTTATCGCGTTATTGTAATCCATCCGGGTCGGCCCTATTACCCCTATGCGTCCGACAGTTCTGCCGTGTAGAGTGTAACCGCAGGTCACTACACTGCAATCGCTCAGCATGGTTGAGGAGTTCTCTTTACCTATGTATATTTTCATTCCGCGAAACGGAAGCTCTTCGCGCATGAGACGCGTTATGTCTCTTTTATCGGAAAATATACTAAGTATCCTTCGCGCCGCGTCCATATCTTCCGAGTGCATTTCATCCATGAAATAATTAAGCCCTTCCCAGTAAAGCTCATTCTCTATATTCTCGTCTATGACCGTATCTATGACCTTAAGAGCCGTCGCCGCGGCCTCAATTATCTCTTTGCCCTCTCCGTGGTCTTCTCCGTTAAGTGTCTCCCTCAGACCATCGCATATAGCGGAAACTCCCGTACCCTCATATTTCGAGTTGATATAATTGGCCACTTTTTCGAGTTGCGCTCGCTGCATCTCACCGTCCAGGTTGATAAGATAATTCCTCACATCATTAGTCATCGTAACGAGTACCGCCATAACTGTCTCGGCTCGCACCTTCACAAGTTCTATGTGTTTCAGGTAAAAATCAGCCGCGCTCGGAAGGAGGACCATACCGGCATTATGCAGCTCACGGCTTATAATGAAAGATGTCTTTGAAAGTACTTCTTTTATCGTGTTTATGCGTCGGGCATACTCGGAAGCAAGCCTGCGCGCTTCTTTCTGCTCGAATCTGAGGTGCTCATTGATCACATTGACGTAATGACGGTAACCTGCCTGGGTAGGAACACGGCCGGCCGATGTATGTGGCTGCTCGATATATCCTTTCTCTTCCAGTTCGGCCATTATGTTACGTACCGTAGCGCTGGATACCTGTCCACCCATCTTCACCGAAATAACTCTGGAACTTACTGGAATAGCTGAAGAAATGTATTCGTGAACTATATGCTCCAGAATACGATATTTCCTCTGTTCTTTTCTAAACTGATTATCTATCTTAGTCATAATAATATTTATAGTAAAACGCCC
>CAZUYM010000014.1:0-16712 GCA_964624805.1 uncultured Planctomycetia bacterium | reverse complement strand
CGCACTCAGCGAGTATCCGCGACCTTCTAAGAGACGCGGAAGCGAGAATAATAGTTTTCATATGTTCCTCCGGTTAAAAATAATAAGTTAGAGTAAAAATCGTCATCCCCGCAAGCTCTAAGCGGGGATCCAATAAAAATTATTACTTCTATTTGATTCCCGCTTCCGCGGGAATGACGTCATTCAGTTTTCTAAATACAACTTCTTCCCATCCAAACTCAATCGTTTCAAAAACGCCGCGAATGAATCCAGGTCTTTCGTTACCCTGTATTCGTTCATTATCTCATTCAGGTTCTTATATCCCTTGAGGTACCACGCGAGATGTTTATGCATTCTTTTATGCGCCAGAAAATCAACATAATATTCCAACGAAAGACGGTAATGCTCTTCCATAACGTCCTTCACGGCATCGAAGTCCGGAACATTTTCAGCTATCTTCCCCCGGAACATACTGTCTATCTCATTGAATATCCAGGGCCTTCCCAGAGCGCCTCTTGCCACGTACACCCCGTCGCATCCGGTATCCTCCATAACATTCTTAACATCATCCGCGGAGAATATGTTCCCGCTCGCGAAAACGGGTATACTTACGGACTCTTTCACCTCGCGCGTCATCTCATGCGAAGCCTGTCCTTTGTACATCTGTGTTTTTGTCCTGGGGTGGATGCATATCGCGCTTGCACCCTCACCCTCCGCTATTTTAGCTACTTCCACATGATTGACAGTCTCGTCATCCCACCCGCTCCGGATCTTCACTGTCACGGGTATTGACAATCCCTTGACCAGCTTGGAGATCAGCCTGCCGATCTTCCCGGGAGTTTTTAAGAGGTATGATCCTTTACCTCCGGCAACCACTTTTCTTGCCGGGCATCCCGCGTTGAGATCGACTGCACCGAATCCCCTTTCCTCGCAAAGTTTTGCCACGTATAAAAGCCTTTCCGCGTCCTCCCCCACTATCTGTACGCCGAGCGGCTCGTCTCCCGGGACCCTGTCAAGATACTTGAAAGACTTTTTGTTATTATAAACTATACCATTCACATCTATCATCTCAGTAAACGCGAAGGAACATCCGAACTTTCTGCATATCATTCTGAACGGGATGTCGGTTATACCGGACATCGGCGCGAGAACAGCCTTAGCGGCGAGCATTTGGCCGATGGGCTCGCTATTCGGTATCTCGTATCTCGTATCTCGTATCTCGTTATCCATTTGTGGTCCATTTAGTATTTAGTATATAGTATTCAGTATTTAGTCCCTGATGACTGGTCCCGTCGATCGTTGGTCGGTTACGTCTTTGGAATCGTTATAGGGTTTACGGTTGGGGCTGAGCCGCCACCTTTTAACGCCAGACTTTTTCGATAGCCGTAACCACACAACGTGATCCGAGTTTATCCCGATCTCCTGATCCCCCGATACCCCCACTACTCTATCCCCAATTCCCGCATATAATCCTTCGTTATCTTATTCTTTTCTTGCCTGGCTATTTTCTTCTTCTCCGTCTCTTTAGCCTTCAGCCTCGCGCCTTTAGCCTTTTTACGGACAAGATCGTCCACTGGCATAAGGGAGGCGCCGTATCCTCTGGACATATTCTTCACATAATTATCGTTGGAAGCGACTACGACCCTGCCCTCATTCGCGTACTTTCTTACAGTATCTATTATCGTGTCGTCGCCTTCCCCGCTCTCGGAAAATATCTGCGTGCCCCCCACCGGGATATGCATCCTCTCGAGATGCCTGTATTTATCCTGTCCGTCGAAGACAACACAGAAATCATTTATATAACCGCTTGAACGCACAAACTCCTTGGCTATGATTATTATAGCGCTTCGCGCCGAAAGAAGACTCTCTTTAAGCTTCTTCCGCGCTTCCGGTATGGCGTTGATAGCGTTATATCCGTCTATTACAAGCGTAGTTTTCATAGGGGATATGATAGCATACTGGAGGTGCTATGGGAAGGTCTTGGGTCTTGGGTGTTGGGTGTTAGGTTTTGGCTACTGGGGGCGGAAGATAAATCCAAAACCCAAAATCCAAAAGAATCACTAAATCCTAAATCCAAAAGGGACGCTATTTTTGGATTTTGTCATTTGGATTTCATTTGTCATTTGGATTTTGACATTTGGATTTCATCTATGCCTGTGGACTTATAGATCTGCGTCACTTTGATCTTTGATATTTGATCTTTGATTTTATTGTGATCCTCATCTTCCGCACTACTCTTCCGAAAACATCATTTACGACTTCCTGCTTAACATAGTAATATATGTTCTTCCCGTCTTTGCGGTAATCTACCAGATCGGAGTTCCTTAGTATATGAAGGTGGTGCGAGACCGTGGGCTGGGATATCCTGAACTCGGAGCAGATATCGGTCACATTCATCTCTTCTTCACCGAGAAGTTCCAGTATATCCTGCCTGGTCTTATCGGCCAGCGCCTTGAATATCTTTACCAGATCATATTCCGCCATTGTCTGCTCCCTGTTGTCCGTGATCAGTTATTTAACTAAACCTTGATCTCAACCTCGATCTCAACCTTAATCTTAATCTCAACCTAAACTATTTCTTTACCTTTATGCTAACTATAAGATCCCCCTTATGCCGGCAGCAGGGGCATTTGTTTCCCTGACCTCGCAGCCTCATCTTCTGGGCATTCAGAGTGCCCTTCGGGATCTTGAGAGTTATATTTTTACCGCTTGAGAGTTTAAATTTGGCTTCCCCGCCCTTTTTTGCCAGATCTACCGGGACAGGAAGTTCGGCCCTGACATCCGTATCGACTTCCTGCGCGCCTTCCTGCGCGTCCCGCATGCCTCCTCCACTGGAATAATAGTAGGTGTGCCCGCCATTGCCGCGCGATGCACCTCTTTGTGAGGAGAAAACATCGCCAAAGATATCCCCGAACGGAGACCCTGAGGAAAACCCGCCTCTCGAGCCGCCACCACCGCCGCCCCCGAAATGTTTAATAAATTCAGAAAAATCAAACCCCTGATCAGAAGAAAAATTACCGTCAAATCCGCCCATTTTCCTCATATTATCGTACTTCGCCCTTCTCTTTTTATCTCCCAGCGAATAATATGCTTCCGATATGGCCTTGAATGTTTCCTCGGCCTTTTTGTCACCTGGGTTCTTATCGGGATGATACTTGACCGCCAATTTGCGGTAAGTTTTTTTGATCTCCGCGTCCGAAGCATCCTCTTTAACTCCCAGAACTTCATAATAATCTTTGTTAGCCATGATAATCCTCGCTTATTTTATGTTTTTAAAAGTGAAAGCTTCCTTCTTCCCGTCAAAATCCACTTTCACCATGGATCCGTCTTTGATCTCTCCCTTAAGTATTTCGAGCGCCATCTTATCCTGTATCTCTTTCTGTATAAGCCTCTTCAGCGGTCTGGCCCCGTAATCCGGGTCGTATCCGCGTTTGGCGAGCTCTTTTTCAGCAGCCTTTGTTATTTCAACAGTGATATCTCTTTCGGCAAGCCTGCCGGTTATATTCTTAAGCTCCAGGTCGACAACCTTCACTATATCATCCTCGGTAAGCCTATTGAATATCACGGTCTCGTCGAGTCTGTTAAGAAATTCCGGACGGAAATGTTTTTTAAGCTCTTCAATCACCTGTCTGGCTATATGCTCTTTGCCGTTAGTACTGTCGGAATAATACTGGCTTCCTATATTAGAAGTCATTATTATTATCGTGTTCTTAAAATCCACAACATGCCCCTGGTTGTCGGTAAGTCTCCCGTCATCCAGTATCTGGAGAAGGATGTTGAAGACGTCATGATGCGCTTTCTCGATCTCATCCAGAAGAACGACACTGTAGGGCCTCCTTCTTATCTTCTCGGTCAACTGCCCTCCCTCCTCATAACCCACATATCCCGGAGGCGCGCCTATAAGGCGCGACACGGCATGCTTTTCCATATACTCCGACATATCGATCCTCACCATCGCCTCGGGATCATTGAAAAGAAACCAGGCCAGAGTGCGCGCCATATGCGTTTTGCCTACTCCGGTAGGCCCCAGGAACAGAAAGGAACCTATCGGCCTGTTCGGATCGCCCATACCGCTGCGTGAGCGGCGTACCGCGTCCGATACCTTTTCCACCGCCTCTTCCTGACCGACAATACGCTCGGACAATACATCTTCCATACGTATGAGCTTCTCTATCTCCGATTCCATGAGCTTCGTTATAGGTATACCCGTCCACTGTGATACTATTTTTGATATATCCTCATCATCGACCTCTTCTTTCAGCATCTTGTTATCCTTCTGGACTTTTTCCAGTTCCTGTGTCTCCTCCTCGAGCGATTCCTGAAGCTTAACGAGCTTCCCGTAACGGATCTCCGACACTTTGCCCAGATCACCCTCTTTTTCGGCATTGGACTCTTCGATCCGGGCGGTATCCATCTGTTCCTTTATATTCTGTATCTTCCCTATGACACTTTTTTCTTTCTCCCAGTGTTTTTTCATTTCCTGCAGCTTCGATCTCAATTCTTTAAGCTCTTCTTCTACGTCCTTGACCTTAGTCTTACCGCTGGCTGTATCTTTTTCTTTCTTAAGCGCCTGCTTTTCTATCTCAAGCTGCATTATCTTTCGCTGCACCTGGTCTATCTCCGTGGGAACGCTGTCTATCTCTATTCTAAGCTTCGACGCCGCTTCGTCTATAAGGTCTATCGCTTTGTCCGGAAGGAACCGGGCTGTGATATATCTATCCGAAAGCGTCGCGGCTGCGACTATGGCCGAATCCGATATGCTTACCCCGTGATGTATCTCGTATTTCTCTTTAAGGCCCCTCAGTATGGCGATCGTATTCTCCACGCTGGGCTCTCCGATAAATATCTGCTGGAAGCGTCTCTCCAAAGCTTTGTCCTTTTCTATATATTTCCGATACTCGTCCAGAGTCGTGGCGCCGATACATCTCAATTCTCCGCGCGCGAGCGCGGGTTTAAGCATATTGGACGCGTCAACCGCCCCTTCCGCTCCGCCGGCCCCCACAAGCGTATGAAGTTCGTCTATGAAGATTATTATCTCACCGTCTTTTTCTTTTACTTCCTTAAGTACCGCTTTCAGGCGGTCTTCGAACTCGCCCCTGTATTTTGTTCCGGCTATAAGAGAACCCAGATCGAGCGCTATCACCCGTTTATCCTTAAGCATCGAGGGAACGTCTTTGGACGATATCCTCTGCGCCAGACCTTCGACTACCGCGGTTTTCCCGGTCCCGGGGTCGCCTATAAGGACCGGGTTGTTCTTGGTCCTCCTGGACAGGATATGTATAAGCCGTCGTATTTCCTCATCCCGGCCTATAACGGGGTCAAGTTTTCCGAGATCCGCAAGTTCTACAAGATCGCGTCCGTATTTCTCGAGAGCCTGATACTTGCCCTCCGGTTCTTCATCCGTGACCCTGTGTCCTCCCCTTATCTCCTGGAGGGCGCTCAGTACCCTGTCGGCTGTAACGTGATGCTTCTTCAGGATCTCCGCCACGCTGCCTTTTTTTTCTTTGGTCATTGCCATCAGCAGATGTTCAACACTTATATAATCGTCCTTGAGACTTCTGGATTCCTTTTCCGCGTCCTGCATAAGCTTATTCAACTCAGCCGAAAGATACGGCTGCGCGGAAGCTCCACTCACCTGTGCTCTCTTAGACAGTTCCTCGTCCAGTTCTGACATCATCGCCTCAGGAGAGGCGCCTATCTTTTTTAATATGGTTCCGCAGGTCCCCGACCCGTCGGAAAGAAGCGAATACAGGAGGTGTTCCGCGGTTACCTCCTGCTGCCCCCTGTCGACGGCTTCGCGAAGCGCGCCCCTGATGGCTTCCTGCGTCTTTACTGTAAGTTTTTCCGGTAACATTTTTATCGCCTCCTATAATGAGCAGATAATTTATGGAGTTCTGTAAACGACATAAATTGTAGGCCGTATGGCCGTCTGCGAATTAGACCCCGCCCTTTTCGCAAAAGGGCGGGGTGAGTTCGGCTATACAACTTATGTTCGCTTCAAAAAGCTACCCGCTATCGTTCAATAAACTGTAGCCTCACTCATATTGACATATTTACATCTATCTATATATTACATTACAAAAAGGCAAAAGTCAAGTTTTTGGGTGATTTTTTTAGAACATCCCGGCGCCCTCGTCGGGCGCCGGGAGAGAATGGTTAGCGCTGCAGGGGTTTGGCGTTTTTACTGAAACATCTTCTCATGAACACTTTTACTATGCCTTCCTCGACAAGCGGAACACTCTCATCCATGGACATTTTTTTTCTGGTGATCGTGACCTGCAGGTTGTTCTTCCACAGTATATTCCTCCTGCGAAAGAGCCCCCCTCTCCTCTTGAAAAGAACTATCTTCTTCGGGCCTTTAGTCACGACAAACGTGGCCTGCAGCCTGGCATAATTTTCCTGCATAGCAGCGTCGTACGCTATGCCTGCTATGCCCGTGATCTGGTCTACCGGATCATTTTCCATCCATATGTACTCGGTTACCTCACAGGAGATAACTATATCAGCATCATCTTTATCTTCTACCACCTCAAAATTTACGGTCATTCTGGTGTTCAGGGCGTTAGCGAGATGCTTTTTTATCCCCGCCAGGACATGGTCGGAACTACCGGTAGAATCGGTGACCTCATCGATATACACGGCTACCTCCTTGGCGTCTTCAAGCATCGCATGCATATTCACCTCTTCCCGGCACATCCCCGTCTGCGGCAACGCCAGAGCGAATACCATTAAAAGTACAGGTATCATTAAAAATGTCTTCTTCATATTCCCCGGTCTCCTTTCATTGTGTTACACCTCAAGTTCCTGCTGCCTAAACATGACCTCTTTGGCTATATTATCCTTTACCTTCCGATACTGGAGCTGACCGACGAGCTTGGCCGACCCTTCTTTTTCCATCACCGCTATATACCCTATCTTTTTAGTGTCAAATATCTCCATAGCGGCGTCAAGCCCCTGCTGGGCATATGACACATCATCAACTTCCTTCACTACATCCCCGGCGAGCACCAATTGATCCATCTGCTCCTCATCGAGCACGTCCCGCATGTCTCCCAGGGAGATTATCCCGATGAAGTCTCCTTTCATATTGACGACCGGGAAATTATAAGAATCGCTCTGCTTCATAGTATTTATTATCTGGTGGAGATTGTTATTCTCTCTTATAACAAAGAAATCCTCTTCCATCATATCCTCCACCTTATGCGACGCTATTATATCCTCCTCTGTAACGTTTCTATCGATCTCATCAGCTTTTTTAATGCCGTACTTTATCATCGGCGGAGCTATGATCTGCAAAATAAACGTGGTAGCCGTTATGATGCTTATGATAAGAATACCGGCCATCTTCGCCTCGTCGCCTAAAACACTGAATCCATTGAATGTTGCTATGGCAAGACCTACCGCTACCCCCGCCTGGTCGAAAAGACAAAATCCCAGATATTTCGTAACAGTATTTTTCGCACCGGACATCTTGCCGCCTATGTACGCGCCTGCCATCTTCCCTATGCTCCGGGTAATTATGTAGGCGACAGCGAGAAAAAGCACCCCGCCTTTCAGCATAATAGCCGCGTCAAGCCTGGCTCCCACCAGCACAAAGAAAAGTATAAAAATTGGCGGACTGAACCTCTTAATGAGATCGAACATCTCCCGATTCTCGGATGACTGGAGATTTGACACCACAAACCCCAGCACCATAGACGCAAGAATGGGATCCACCTTGAAATATATGGACGTTCCCACGACAAAGATTATAGTGCCAAGCGTGAACGGAAGTATCCTCTCTCTTTCCCTTACGCGTGAGACCAGTCGGTGAAGCACGCGGCCCGCTACCACGCCTATTAAGACCGACATGGCTATCTGGAACAATGGCATACCCATCGTCCTTACCAGGGAAACCGACTGATGTATTATGAGAGACTTGGCAAAAGCACTGGCAAAACCGAATATAAGAAGTGCCAGCGCGTCATCCATTGCCACTATAGAAAGTGTCGTCATAGTCAGAGGCCCCCTGGCCTTATACTCGCCAAGGACGCTGTATGTCGCTGCGGGCGCCGTAGCTGAAGAAAGAGCGCCCAATATAAGCCCCAGATAAAGCTTTCCCGTTATAAGATAGGTAACACCCGCTACCAGGAAGAACGTAAGGAAAGCTTCCACAAAGAGTATGGTATATATAGACCGGCTGTACCGCCTGAACCGTTCCAGATTGATCTCTGACCCTATCATGAAACCTATAATACCCAGGGCAAGTTCTATGATGGGCCCGAATGAATCCATCATAGGACCGCTCAGGAAACCGTTGAAAGATTCTCCCAGAACAAGGCCGACAATAATATAACCCGTCACCTGCGGCAGCTTGAACCTCGCGAATATCCTGCCAGCTACTGTTCCCAGCAGGATAACTATCCCTATCATTAGAAGTATGTTCATATTATGCGCACTTATTTTAGCGTACAGCGTTTAGGACCTTGCTTGCTACTGCTATGTCGTTGATCGGTTACGTCTTTGGAATCGTTAGAGGGTTTACGGTTGGGGTTCAGCCGCCACCCTTTAACGCTAGACTTTTTCGATAGCCGTAACCCTACAACGTGATCCGAGTTTATCCCTGCTCTCCTGATCCCCCGATGCCCTGTGTCTGTTCACCGTTTACAGTTTACAGTTTACCCCTTACTCTTTTTCTTCTTTTCCGTGTTCTTTTTCCAGCTGTGTTTCAGTTTATCGTTGTATTCTTTAAGTTTCTTTTCCACGAGATAGTTTATGGTCCCCTTGGGGTATTTGCCGTCTTTGCCCTTCTGTCCGGCCTTTTTACCGGTAAGTATCTCTATTCCATCGTCAACATTTGATACAGGCCATATATGGAACTTCCCCTTTTTAACAGCGTCCACGACATCGTCCTTAAGCATAAGGTGCCTTACATTGGATTCGGGTATCATCACACCCTGCCTCCCCGTTATACCCTTCACCTTGCACACATCGTAAAACCCTTCTATCTTCTCGTTAACGCCCCCTATCGGCTGAACGATACCATGCTGGTTCATCGACCCCGTAACAGCTATAGACTGCTTTATTGGAACCCCCGAAAGCGATGACAAAAGACAATAGGCTTCCGTGCTGGAAGCACTGTCGCCGTCCACACCGTCATAGGACTGTTCAAAACATATGCTGGCACTCAGGCTCAAGGGCGTGTCCTGGGCGAATTTCGCTCCGAAATACCCGCTGAGTATCATCACTCCCTTTGAATGTATATTCCCCCCCATTTTCACCTGGCGCTCGATATCAACCAGACCGCCTTTGCCAAGAAAAGTCCGGGCGGTTATTCTGGAGGGTTTCCCGAACATATACTCGCCTATATCGTAGACTGCCAGGCCATTCACCTGACCGACCACTTTCCCTGTCACGTCTATCATGAGAACGTTCTGATCTATCAGCTCGTTTATCTTGTCCTCAATAAGACTGGATCTGTATATTTTCTCGTGAATGGCCTTTACTACGTGCGGCGCATCCACATATTTAGCGTTGTCTTTGCCCGCCCAGTAATCCGATTCTCGAAGGATATCCGCCACATACATGAACCTCGCGCTGAGCTTTTCCTGGTCGTGGGTAAGCCTGGATCCGTATTCTATTACTTTGGCTACCGCTTTACGGTCAAAATGCAAAAGTCCCTCTTCCTCGCACCTGACCTTTATGAACGCTGCATATTTCTCTATTTTTTGTTCATCACGATCCATTTCTATATCAAAATCCGCTTTCACCTTGAACATCTTGCGAAAATCCTCATCAAACTTGTAGAGCATCTGATAAAGCCACGGGGGTCCTATCAGTACTATCTTTATGTCAGACGGTATAGGTTTCGGTTTAAGGCTGGTGGTAGAGATCATCCTGTACTGCTCGTTGATATCTTCCACCTTTATCTCATGGTGCCGGGCGACTCTCTTAAGCACGTCCCAGGCCATAAAACTGCTTAACACATCCATGGATTGAAGTATAAGATATCCTCCGTTAGCCTTGTGGAGCGCTCCGGGAGCTATCATAGTGAAGTCTGTGCTCATCGACCCGAAATGAGATACATATTCTATCCTTCCCAGAAGATTGTAGTACGTGGGGTTCGCCTCCCTTATAACGGGAGCTCCTTTTGAATGCCTGTGGTCCACGAGAAGATTTACCTGATACTTCAGGAAAGAGTTCTTATTGGGCGCACCTTTCATCCCGAAAATACCCTGCTGCGCGCCTTCCTCATCGTCTTTGAAAGCGTCGATGTTATCGATTATATCCTCCTGGACATGGTTAAGGTGCTCAACAATGTCTTCGAATTCACGGTATTTGAACCTTAGCTAGTCTATTATGTGCTTCACGGAAAAAAGCACCACTTCCTTTTCAAGCTCCCGTATCCCGACCTTAGCCGCTTTTTCCATGCCGCGCACTTCCCCCAGGACCTGTTCTATCTTGATATGCAGCTCATGTTTATTTTTTTCTATTTTCTCTTTCTCTTCGTCCTCAAGCCCTTCATATTCCTCAGTGGTCATCGGCTCGTCGTCGCGGCGCGGTACAAGTATCACGCCGGTCGCCGACTGCTTCAGGGCAAACCCTTCCTCAAAAGCCTTATCCTCTATATCCTGCAGCGTCACGTCTCTTTTTTCTTTGTATTCCTTCAAAAGATCGTGTTTCCGTTTTTCATAATCTTCACTCTCGAAAGCTTTGGGTATCTCTACCTTAAGTTCCTCGACAAGCTCTTCTATGTCCTTTTTGTAGATTATCCCCCTGCCGGCAGGAAGAGCTATAGCTATCGGCTCATCCGGACTCACAAAATTATTAACATATATCCAGTCACCCGGGCATTTCTGTCCGGACGCCACATCATTGACCAGCTTGTTCACCTGCGTATTTCTGCCCGTGCCGGCAGCGCCACAGACAAAGATGTTGTATCCGTCGGATTTTACGTTCAACCCGAACTCGATCGCGTTTACCCCCCGCTCCTGATGCAACGGTTCCATCTCGAACTCGTAGTCCTCGGTAGTCTTAAAAGGAAACTTCGAAGGATCACATATTTTTTTAAGGTCTTTAGCTTTCAGTTCTTTCATGTATGCTCCCTTTGGCAGGCCCCTTGGTCAGGGGGACGGTATGTATGCGTACCATTACAGGCTGTTACATCTTTATAAAAAAATCCAAAAAAGGATCATCGAGATGTTTCGCGGTCTTTTTAAATCTGTAGCTGACAACACAGAGTATGGTCCCTACAGCCATCAGCACCACCGCCACTACAAGTGAAAGAAGCGGTGGATACACCGCTATAAGTATGCCGCAAATAAGAAGAATAACTCCGAACAACATATTGGCTCCTGTCTGTTTTCCCTGAAAAGATCGATAAGCGCGCTACTATTGCTATTTATTTATAATATTATATTTAGCGCCTGTTAAATATGAAAATACCCTATATATAACCTTTAGTCAAGCTTAGGGGGCATCTTAAGTGAGGATCACTTCATCACGGCGTGAAACAGGGCAAGCCACAGAGGTATGCTGAAAATAGCTGCAATGTGCGTATAAAATATCACACTACTGAAAAACCTGTTGTCCGCCCCGGTATAGCTTCCTATAACCACGAGAGATACGGCTGTAGGCATAATGCTTTCAAGAAAAAGGAAAAATTTCATGTCCCCGCTTATGGGCACCGCGAAAAGCACCGATAACACTATTACGGGAAGAAGTATGAGCTTTATAAGGCCGCAGGTAACAAGCGGCATAATTCGCTCAGGTCTGTGCGCCTTGTGCATACTTAGATAGGCGCCCAGTGTGATCATCGCGATAGGGAAAGCTGCCTGGCCAAGACGTGAGATCGGGTCCATAAGTACAGATGGCATACTCCCTCTTCCGGCGACGGCTACCCATAAAAGCGAGAACACTGTTGCCAGGACAGGCGGGTTCAGGATCACTTTCGCGCTAAACCCTTTTTTTATGTCTCCCGAAAGGACCAGCGGGACGATGGACCACATCAGGATATTAAAACCTACGATAAAAAAGAACAGATATATCAGCAGTTTCTCTTCTATCGCTCCCTGAAAAGCAAAAAGAAGCAATGTCATCGGCAGATACCCGCAGTTCTGAAAACCGCTGCTCGCGACGAACTCTTTTTTGGAACTACAGCCTTTCATGAAAGGAAAAGCAATTAACCCCAGACCCATGCCTATCAGGGAAAACGCTATCGCGAAAAGAGGCAATACCCATAACCCCGGATATCCCGAGAAACTGAAATAAGTTATCATTTTGGATATTATCAAAGCCGGAAAGATAACCCGGACGAGGACGATGCTGAGTGTGTCGGTAAACTTGACGTCTATTACCCTGAACCTGTACAGAGCGTACCCTACCCCCATAAGGACAAAGGTCTTCACCACCGCCAGCGCTATAGTATAAAAAGTGAAATTAAGTTCCATGTCGGTATATAGTATTTGGTATTTAGTATTTGGTATTTAGTATAAAGTACCTTGCGCACAGTGTTCCTCGCCTTCATAAAAAACTGCATACTGAATACTATATACTGAATACTAACTACACTCCCGGTTTCCCGAGTCGCTTAAACATTTTCCTCTTGTATGATTCCACGCCGGGCTGGTCGAAGGGATTCACTCCGGACACAAGCGCTGAAACAGCGACTGCTTTCTGAAAGAAATAAAAAAGCTGCCCCAGGCAATACGCTGACCGGTCTTCGAGGAGTATCGTAGAGTTCGGGACCCCACCCTCAAAATGGGCCTCGGCAGTAGCTTCATACGCCTTCCTGTTTACGTAATCCATTTCTCGACCCGCCAGGTAGTTCAGATTATCCAGATCATCACTGTCTTCGGGAATGACGCAGGATCTGCCCTTTTTATCTATCACAAGGAACGTCTCCATGATATTCCTCTCGCCATCCTGTATCATCTGCCCCATAGAATGGAGGTCCGTGGAAAAATCACATGACGCGGGAAATATCCCTCTACCACCTTTACCTTCGCTTTCCCCGAACAGCTGTTTCCACCATTCATCCACATAATGAAGCCTGCTGTGAAAACTGGCGAGTATCTCTATTTTTTTGCCTTTTCTGTAGAGGATGTTCCTTAATGCGGCATATTTATAGCTCATGTTATTTTCTATATCTAGTCCCGAAACCGCTTCCTTCTGGTCACGGGCTCCCTCGAGGAGGCCCCTGATATCTATGCCCCCGCATGCCATCGGCAAGAGACCGACAGGCGTGAGTACGGAAAACCTTCCGCCGACATCTTCCGGTATGACAAAGCTCCGGTACCCTCTCTCATCCGCTAATTGTTTCAGGGCGCCCTTCTGTCTGTCTGTAGTGCAGACTATCCTGTCCGCTATGTTCTCTCTGCCGTATTTCTCCTGCAGGAACCTTTCCATTATCCTGAACGCCACGGCGGGTTCGGTAGTAGTACCTGACTTTGAGATCACATTCACACATACATCTTTATCTTTCAGGTAATCCAGAAGTCCGCAAAGATAATCTCCGGAAAGGTTATTCCCGGCAAACTGCACTTTTTCCCTTCCGGGATAAGGAAGAAGTATCTCCAGGGCGGCTTTAGGGCCAAGGTATGATCCTCCTATACCTATCGCCACTACCACATCAGACTTACTTTTCAGATCTCCGGCTACGTCCTCAATACGTGATATCAACTCTTTGTCAACATTCGCCGGGAGATCCATCCATCCGAGAAAATCGCTCCCCGGGGAACTTTTGTCTTTCAACATGGTATGGGCTTTTTCTATCTCCGGGAAAATACCTTCAATTTCTTCCGCGGAAACAAAACCTTCCATGTATTTAGTATCATATTTTAAACCCTTGGCCATTGTGCTCCTATGAATTTAGTATTCAGTATTTAGTGGACCTTGGTCTCCGACTAGCTGCCTGACTTTAAGCTGCGGAATAAATTGTAGTAACCTGACAGCTTCGCCCTGAAATGGAACGGTTTAGTCATGTCTGAATTGGTTATTTTTACACGATTCAGCTCGTACACATCCCTGTTTGACCGGTCGTATCCCCTGTTGGTAGTGCATGCCCCTTTATACCCGGCTCTTTTCACTACGTCCTTCACCTGCGAGTTGAACCCGCCTGTTGGATAACAGAAATACAGGGCTTCCCCGTCAGTGTTGGTTTCAATATCCTCCCGGGACCCGGCTATCTGGTTCCACAGGCTCTCTTCATCACTGACTCCGGGAAGATAAACATCATCCCTGGTATGCCCTCCAAAAGACATACCGTTCTTCATCATAAGCCGCACCTGTTCCCACTTTAAGTAGTTCTTGCGCGTATCGACATAGACGGTAATAAGGAATATGGTAGCCGGCATATCGTATTTCTCCATGACCGGGAACGCGTGCAGATAATTATCTTCATAGCCGTCATCAAAGGTTATAACAACGGTTTTAGGCCCCGGTTTTTCCCTGTTCTTTATCTTATCTACAAGATCATCCAGGGTTATGACCGAATATCCGGCGTCATGAAGAAAATCCATCTGGCCGGCAAAATTCTCCGGAGTCACATTAAGCGAGCTGCCTTCAGTGTCACTTACGGCATGATACATAAGTATCGGCACAACGTGCCTCGGCTTCATGTATACAACATAGAATGTAGCCGCCAGCACCGCCAATGCAAACACGAAGATAGCTGCTCTTTTTAATATTCTCATAATATATGTCCCTATAAAGTCCGACCCCTTTAAAAGACTGCCTCACCGGCAGCTTAACAAGGGGTCAGCTCTAATGGTCGATCCGTCTAAAGCGCGTTTATGATATTACTATAGCGGTCACAGGACACTGGTCCGCTCCGCTCTTCGCGTCCTCAACCTTATCCTCAGGTATATCATCGCCTATCACGATTGCTTTGTCATCCTGCATTTCGTATACCTCAGGAGCTACCTGAGCACACAGGCCACAACCAATGCACATATCCGCATCTATTACAGCTTTCATATCAAAACACCTCTCTTTCTTTTCCGATATTCTATCAAAATGAAGTATTCTGGTCAAGGAATACCCCGGTTATACCTCTACATTATATGTCCCAAACTGACCATCTGCCGCCGCCCACCAGTATAATAGGAAGGCATGCCGCTACTACGATCAGGTTCTGCTCTATACCGCCGTTCTCGATAAAAGACCCGTACACCAGGTTGACCTTCCACAGGCGTACGATCATCGTCAATACTATCAAAACAGCGGCCCACCGGGCGCTTATCCCGAATATCAGGAAAATACCGCCAAAGAACTCTATGGCTCCCCATATCATGGCTATGATATAGGCGTCGGACATGCCCAGGCCTTCTACTATCTTGGCCGTCCCTTCCAGCCCTACACCATCGAACATGCCGAAAAGCTTCTGTGCGCCATGCCCCACGAATATGACCCCAATTATTACCCTGACCAGAAACATTGACAGGTTAAAAAGGTTCTCTTGTTTCACGCTGCCCTCCTTTTAGACTACAACTATTTTAATCGAACGAGCCTCAAAAGCAAGAAAAATTAGAAAAAGTATCAAAATAGCTGACCTTTGGGCGAACCGTCCCCCTTAACAACGAACTTTCCGACACTCAACGATGGAAACAAAAAGTAAAAAGGATAATCGTCATCCCCGCAAAAGCGGGGATCAATCAAAAATATTTTGGCTTCTATTTGATCCCGGATATTCGCCTCCCGCCTTCGCTAAAACTATGGCAAACAGGTCGTCGAATTCCGGGATGACGTTATTTTTTATCCCTGCTGTTAGGAATGCCGTTGCGCAAAAGTTACAATTTTTTGTGCAAGAAAATGGGGTAAAAACTTGTCTCTAGTAGTAGAGGGGTTTTAGGGGTTGCGGAGATTTCAGAAGAAGATTACGGAGATTAAAAAAGATTACGATATTTTGGGAAGAAAGCTGAATGCGCTGATAAAAGCGCTCAAAAAGCGTTAACCAAGACCCAGGACCCGATTTTGACTTTCGCCCACACACAACAACACGAAGGAACACTATGTTAAAACAATTATTACACACATGTATGAGTCTGGTGATACCCGCCCCCTGCGCGGGATGCGGGTGTCATGGAACGGAATATCCCTACGTGTTATGCGGCAAGTGTCGGACAGAGATCCTGACAGATGATGCCGGCGACACTCTTCATTCCGACATTGTGAACACTATCTGGTCTTGCCGGATGAATAAAGGGGTCTTTCGCAAATGCATAAAAAGTTTAAAATACGGCGGAGATAAAGGGCTCCTCCCCATCTTTGATGAAATAATGTATCCCTTCATCGAAGATAATGAGATAGCAGGATCGGCATCAAAACTGCTGGTCCCCGTCCCCATACATCCCTCAAAAAGAGAACTACGGGGATTCAATCAGTCGGAGCTGATAGCCGAATTAGTCCTGAAGAGGTCCGAACATCATCTTGGCCGGCACCTGCTTGTTAAGACCAGGAACACACCGTCTCAAACGGGCCTCACAAAACCGGAACGGATAAACAATCTGCGGGGATCTTTTGCTGTTGTAGACCGACTGCGTGTCACAGGAAAAAGTATTATCCTCGTGGATGACATAATGACAACGGGCGCTACGCTGGAAGCGTGCGCGCGTGAACTGCTTCGCGCCGGCGCTAAAGACGTATGCGCATTCACGCTCGCGCGTACTCCGTTGAAAAACAGTCATCAGTGATCAGTCATCAGATTCAGGGTATCGGGGGATCAGGGTATTTGGGACTAGGATATCAGAATATCG
>CAZUYM010000013.1:14814-16861 GCA_964624805.1 uncultured Planctomycetia bacterium | reverse complement strand
TCTCCCTTCACTTGAAAAAATAAATCCCATAAAATATTCAGAGATAAAGTGAGATCCTTCGGCTTCGCTCCCCTCGGCTAAGCTCGGGACAGGCAGGATCAATTTGCATATATGCAAATTGGTAAACTAGAGATAATTATCATCGTTATTTCATTTAATCCTAGTTAATACCAGATTATCGGCCATTCATAATAAACATAATTTCAAGGAAGTTCCCGAATATGGCGGAATTAAAGATTAACTGGAAATGATTAACTAAAGGCCCTTTTAGAGATAAAGAGATAAGCGCTATTGAGATTTTGCAACAAGGGCTAGTTTCTTCTCTCTAGACCAGTTCTTTATTTGGATTTCTCGCTTACGAGCAGTGGATTTGTCGGGATGGGGTTCTTGATAGATCAATTCGACAGGCAATCGCATACGAGTATACCTGCTCGCCTTTTTCTGGTTGTGGCGTTTTACTCTTTCCGTAACTTCCGTGGTTATGCCAGTATACAGCATTCCGTCGTTGCATCGTAAAATATAAAGGTACCACATGAAGAAATTATACCACGAACGACAAGGAAGTGGTCCCTCGACTCTCAAAAATCCTCTAGGATTTTTGTTCGCTCGGGATCAATAATAAAAAACCCCAGGGGTTGTGCCCCTGGGGTTTTTATTATTGGTGAGACGCCTTGGACTCGAACCAAGCACCCACGCCTTAAAAGGGCGTTGCTCTACCGGATGAGCTAGCGTCCCGAACTTACTGCATTATTTCTTTTTCTTTTTCAGCGAGAACGGTATCGATCTTTTTTATGTAATCGTCGGTAAGTTTCTGGACCTTGTCTCTGGTCGTGAACTTATCGTCTTCTGTCATCATATTATCTTTTTCAAGTTTCGCGGCTTTGTCATTCGCGTGATGCCTGGTGTTACGCACAGATACTTTGCCCTCTTCGGCTATCCTGTGCAGCACCTTAGTAAGCTCATCGCGTCTTTCATGCGTAAGCTGAGGCATGGTAAGACGGATAACCTTACCGTCATTGGTGGGGGTTATCCCCACGTCCGAAGACAATAGCGCTTTCTCTATGGCTTCCATCGAACCCTTGTCCCAGGGCTGTATTACCAGAAGTCTCGGTTCGGGAGTGGAAACATTGGCCAGCTGCTTGAGCGGCGTCTTCGTGCCGTAATAATCGACCCTCACACCTTCCACAAGGCCCGGATGCGCCCTTCCAGTCCTTATCGTCAGGAACTGTTTTTTTACGGAGTCCATTGCGGCCAGCATCATACTTTCTGTCTCTTTCGCAACTCTGTCTATCTCTGTCCCTGGCATAACTATCACCCCTTAGTTTATAACGGTCCCTATTTTCTTCCCGCTAACGGCTTTTTGAATGTTGCCCGGCTTTTTTATGTTGAAGACCACTATCGGCAGATTGTGGTCCATGCAAAGGCTTACCGCGGTGGAATCCATCACCTTAAGCTGTCTCTCAAGCACCTCGATGTAGGTGAGTTTCTCGAATTTCTTCGCGCTCTTGTACTTCACCGGATCTTTTGAGTAAACACCATCCACCTTTGTAGCCTTCAGTATAACATCGGCGCCTATCTCTATCGCTCTCAGTGCCGCGGCTGTGTCAGTGGTGAAATACGGGTTGCCTGTACCGCAAACGAAGATGATAACCCTTTTTTTCTGCAGGTGCCTGTCCGCGCGTCGGCGTATGTAAAGCTCCGCGAGTTCCGGCATCTCGATAGCGGTCATCACCCGGGTATCCACACCTACATTTTCCAGGGCATCCTGAAGCGCGAGGCCGTTAAGCATCGTGGCCAGCATCCCCATATAATCCGCCGTTGACCGCTCCATTCCCCCGGCAGCCGCGGAGATTCCGCGAAAGATGTTGCCGGCCCCTATCACCAGCGCCAGCTGGACACCGGTTTTAAGAACTTCTTTTATCTGCTTTGCCAGCGAAGCGCTTACTTCAGGGTCAATACCGTACCCCCGGTCGCCCATCAGGGATTCACCGCTTATTTTAAGAAGTACGCGCTTTATCTTCTTCGTTTTTTTTGCCATTATCTGACT
>CAZUYM010000013.1:0-14714 GCA_964624805.1 uncultured Planctomycetia bacterium | reverse complement strand
TTATTTTAAGAAGTACGCGCTTTATCTTCTTCGTTTTTTTTGCCATTATCTGACTGCCTGTAACCCTGTACCAGTCGCTTCGCTCCGGTACAGGGTTAATTCGCATGTACAACTTACGATCCTTTCGGGCGCGTAAGTTGTATGCTCATTAATATTCTTCTCCCACTTCGTAACGGACGAATCTCTTCACTACTATGTTCTCTCCCAGTTTCGCTATCGTCTGGGTTAGAAGTTCTTTTATTTTGACGTTGGGATCTTTTATAAAAGGCTGCTCTATAAGACAAACCTCTGAAAAGTATTTATCCAATTTTCCCGCCACGATCTTTTCGACGACGTCATCCGGCTTGCCCGTTACCTGGGTGCGGAAAATATCTTTTTCCTTCTCGATACTCTCTTCCGGAACATCTTCCCTGGAAACGTACATAGGGTTAGCCGCGGCTACCTGCATAGCCAGTTCATTGGTAAGGTTCCTGAACTCGTTGTTCTTCGCCACGAAGTCCGTTTCACAATTCACCTCGATAAGTACCCCTATCCGGTTACCCGCATGTATATAGCTCTCGATGAGACCCTGGCCGGCTATTCTTGTAGCTTTTTTAGCGGCTTTCGCGATACCTTTTTTTCTCAGGATATCGACAGCTTTATCGATGTCTCCGCCTGACTCTTTCAGCGCGTCCTTGCACTCCATCATCCCGGCAGATGTTTTGAACCTTAGTTTTTTTACAGCATCAAGAAAACTCATATCAAACTCCTCCACTATTAGTTTTTGTCTTCGTTATCGTCAAGCGATATATCACCCTCAACGTCTACGTCTATTTTTATTTCTTCGGTCTTGACTTCTTCGGCCGGCACGACTTCTTCTACGACCTCCGCTTTTTCATCTTCCTCAACCGCGGGTTCAACCGACTTATCTTTCTCTTCTACCGGAGGACCGACCTCTTCCTGCCATTCCTGGGCAAGGGACATCTTCTTTTCCTCTACCGTCTCTTCGGACTTTTCTTCCTCGGCAGGAGCGGCTTTTTTAACCGGCTTCCCTCCCGTAAACTCCAATCTGCCTTTCTCTGCGGCATCGGCAAGAGTGGAAACAATGTACGTGATAGACCTTATTGCATCGTCATTTCCCGGAATGGGAAAATCTATCATGTCCGGATCGGAATTGGTATCGATAAGCGCTATTATGGGGATCCCTATCTTGTAGGCTTCCTTGACAGCGATGTTCTCATCTTCGGGATCCACGACCACAAGGCAGTCCGGCAACGCGTTCATGTCGCGTATACCTTCGAGGTTCTTGAGAAGTTTTGCCTCGACCCTGTCCAATCGGGCTTTTTCTTTTTTAGCCAGAGATTCGTATACCTCGCCGGCCTTCATTTCCTGCAGCTGGTTCAATTTATCGACGCTTCTTCTTATGGTAGCAAAGTTGGTGAGACATCCTCCGAGCCAGCGTTCGTCAATGAAGAACATGCCGCAACGCTCGGCTTCATCCCTTATTATCTTCTTCGCCTGTTTCTTTGTACCGGCAAAAAGAACTGTCTTTCCGGAAGATGTGATCTCGTAAAGAAAATCCGCCGCCTTAAGGAGCGATTCCTCTGTCTTTGTGAGATCGATGATGTATATGCCGCTTTTTTCCCCGAATATGAACTTTTCCATTTTCGGGTTCCACTTGTTCGTCTGGTGACCGAAATGGACACCGTTTTCCAATAATTCCCTTATCATTTTAGATGCTAATGCCACTTTCTTCCTCCCTCGTACGCCCAGCCCCCAGACCAGCGACGCGATTAAAAACCTCACGCGAGGTCATCACGCCTACCGGGTTGTAACTGGTTTAACTTAAAAAACTACTGAACGAATATTATATATAAAATAGGCTCAAATGCAAGCCTTTTTTAGGCTGGATGACCAAAAATGGCTAATATGGATATAAATTGTTTAAAGGATTAGAGTTATGAGGAGCTGTCCTGCTGGGTAGAAGTAATGTCTACGAATTGCATTTCGTAAAGTTTTTTGTATAAAGGACTTCTGCCAAGAAGCTCCCCATGGCTGCCAGAGTCGGTAATGCGCCCCTTATCTATGACCACTATCTTGTCGGCATGCTGCACAGTGCTTAATCTGTGGGCGATAACTATGGAGGTACGGCCCCTCATGAGGTTGTTAATGGCTTCCTGCACCAGTTTTTCGCTTTCTGTGTCCAGCTGAGAAGTCGCCTCATCAAAAATGAGAATGGGCGGGTTCTTGTATATCGCCCTTGCGATGGCAATCCGCTGCCTCTGTCCGCCTGATATCTTAAGACCTCTTTCCCCTATAATGGTGTCATACCCATCAGGGAAATCTTTGATAAATCTGTGCGCATTTGCCGCCTTCGCCACGCTTACGAGCTGCTCCTCATCAATATCTTCATGACCATAGCTGATGTTCGCCTTGACTGAATCATTAAAAAGCAATGTCTCCTGGGTAACAAGTCCTATTTTTTCCCGGAGAGACCTTATGGACATATCCCGAAGGTCTGTCCCGTCGATCCTCACCAGCCCCTTTACTGGATCATAGAACCTGGGAATCAAATTCACCAGGGTACTTTTCCCGCCGCCGGAAGGACCTACAAGAGCTACGACCTCTCCCTTTTTTATCGACAGATCGATGTCCTGAAGAACTTCTTCTTTATCGTACTTGAAGGATACCCCTTCGAACAGAAGCCCCTTCTCGAAAGAATCCAACTCTACCGCCTCAGGCTTTTCTTTGATGGTAACGGTTTCGTCCATAAGCTTGAAGATCCGTTCCGTCGCCGCGAGCGCCTGCTGGTTTATCCCGTACACATTACTCAGTTTTTTCACGGGTTTCATCATCGAGAAAACAGCCGCCATGAACGCGCTAAAAACACCCGCAGAAAGATCGCCGTTGACTATACTTTTGCCTGCCATCCACAGTATGACAGCGATACAGCCTACACCCATGAGCTCTGTCATGGGGCTGACTATCTTCATCCGTTTCACGGATTTCATGTTCAGTTTGTAGAATGCCTGGTTCTGCTCCGCGAAATGCCGGGCTTCGTAATCTTCCATGCAAAAAGATTTTACAAGCTTGATCCCCGATATCGTCTCAAGAAGCATGTTATTAATATCGCCGATCTTTTCCTGAGAGCTTTTGCTGATCGATCTCAATCTCTTCCCGATCTTGATGACCGGGTACAGTATTAACGGAAACAGTATCATGCTTACGATTATAAAACTCCACGGCACACCGCCATATATCTTAAGCGTGATCAGCGCAACCACGTAGAATACCAGCTCTATCGGCTGGGCAAATGAATCTGCCACCCCGCTGCCTATGGCATCCCTGATCACGGCCGCGTCGTAAGTTATGCTCGACATAAGCTGTCCCGTAGGATGATGACTGTAAAAATCCATGGAAAGGCCCTGAAGCTTCTGATAGATCATGTTTTTGACGTCCCGGATGACCCTCTGGCTCACATCGCTCATCAGGTACGATTGGAGGAACTCAAACATGCCCTTAAGCAGGAAGATGACGACTATCATGAACGTCATCGAGTTAAGTAGCTGTATGCGCGGCATCGCGTTGACCCTTATAATAAGACTATCTATAACGGCCGGAAGCTCTACTCCCACGGGGACGATAATATCTTTTCCGGATATGATTCGGTCAACAAGAGGGATTATCAGTGCAAGGGGCGAAGCCCCAAAAAGGGACGAGAGCACCATGCACGCTATCGCCAGCGCAAAAATGCCGCCATGCGGCAGAATGAGTTTTATAAAACGGAAATAATTCTTCATGTTATGTTTGGGGCGTTGCCCTTTTTTTGGCTCTTTCTGAGGCTAAATTGTAGCACAGATACCTTTCATTGTCGAGCCATTAAGGCCCCAAGTCCCACTCTACAGAACCTCACCTACCTGAAAGACACTTGCCCCCCGAATATATTAGTGTTATAATCACCAAAGTAATCACATTATCGGAGCCTGTTTACATATGGATAAAATACGCATAGCAGTAGTCGGAGCCGGTCACTTGGGAGCGTTTCACTCCAAAGTATATGCCGCCGTACAAAAAAGAGCCGGGATATCGTTTGTGGGTGTCTGCGACATCAAAAAGAAAGTCGCGAAAGAAGTGGCCCGGAAGTATAATACCGCCTGGTTCACGGACTACCGCGACCTTCTCGACAAAGTTGACGCTGTCAGTATCGTCGTCCCTACAAGCCAGCATCATGAAGTAGCAAAAGAGTTTTTAAAGGCGGGCATACACGTCCTAATTGAAAAACCTATAACAAAGACCCTGGAAGAAGCGGATGAGCTTATCGAGATCGCCCGCAAAAAAAATCTCATTATACAGGTAGGCCACATAGAACGGTTCAATTCCGCGGTCCGCGCTATCGAACCTCTTCTGGTCAAACCCAAGTTCATCGAATGCCAGCGGCTGGGATCCATTAAGAAGAAAGGCCGTATCCAGGACGTAGGCGTGGTGCTTGACATGATGATACACGACATAGATATCATCCTGGGACTGGTGAATTCCAAGGTAAAACATATTGAGGCTGTAGGCATAAGTACCGTTTCGGACCACGAAGACCTGGCGAACGTCCGCCTTACCTTCCAAAACAATGTTATCGCGGACATAACCGCCAGCAGGGTCACCGCCGAGGAGACCCGTAAGATCCGCATTTTCCAGGAACATTCCTACATTCTTCTCGACTACATGCACCAGGAAGCTTTTGTTTTCGAGAAAACCTACAGAAAACTCAACAAGGAAAAAGTTCGCATCAAGAAAAAGGATCCGTTGAAGGTGGAACTCAAATCATTTATCGATTGCGTGCGAAACGATAAAAAACCGATCGTCTCCGGAACCGAGGGCAGGCAAGCCCTGCGGGTGGCCCTTGACATCCTGGACAAGATCAACAGTAACTCCGCATCCTTATTGTAATGAAAGACAACTCGCACAGGTCAAGGCCCAGGTTCAGGTCTAGACATAAGTAAACCTGAGATCCGAGAAACACCAACAACTAAACCTCAACCTTGACCTAGACCTAATATTATGAAACACAACATACTGATCATAGCCGGAGAACCTTCCGGAGACATGCGCGCGGCGGAGCTTGTAAAAGAGCTTAAAAAAATGGTGCCGGGAGCCATTTTCTGGGGAGTCGGCGGGGATCTGTCCGCCGCCGAAGGCGTCGAACTGGTAGAACACATCAAAAACCTGTCCATCATGGGAATCTGGGAAGCCGTAAAAAAACTTCCCCAAATACGTGCACAATACAAAGCCCTGACGGAAGAGGTCCTGAAAAGAAACCCTGACCTCGCCATTTTGGTGGATTACCCGGGTTTTAACCTTAAGATGGCCCGTTTTCTGCACTCAGAGAACATCCCTGTCGCATACTATATCATCCCGCAGGTCTGGGCGTGGGGTGCCGGGCGGGTAAAAGCTCTCAAAAAGTATGTAGATAGGTGTATGGTGCTTTTTAATTTTGAGAAAGATTTTCTGGAAGCACGCGGCGCTACCGCCACATTTGCGGGACATCCTCTCGTCGATAAAGCTGCCGAACATACTCGTATAAGCCGTGAAAAAGCCTCCGGGGATAAATGTTCTATCGCCCTGCTCCCCGGGTCCCGCAAAAATGAGGTAAGATCTCTCCTGCCGGTAATGCTGGCTGCCGCGGACAGAATAGCCCTGAAAAAAAAGAATGTTCGTTTTGTCTGCGCCGAGACTTCCAGCCTTGATAAGGAACTATACGACCGCATCTTTGATGAACACAAAACAATAGAGATCTCCCGGGTAACCGATAACACTTTTGCCGTACTGGACGAAAGTGATTTTGCTATGGTCACCTCGGGCACCGCCACCCTTGAGGCGGCGCTCATGGGAACGCCTATGATAGTCACCTACCGCACTTCCCTGCTGACAGCTTACCTTTCGCGTTTGGTGATCGACGTAAACTACCTCGGCCTGGTAAACCTGATAGCAAAAAAAGAGATCTGCCCCGAGCTCCTGCAGGAAGACGCTACGCCAAAAAAGATCTCCGCAAAAGTCCTGGAAATACTCGGCGACCCTTCCAAAATAGACCTGATGAAAAAAGAGTTGAAACACGTGCGTGATGCTCTTGGAGAAAAAGGCGCAGCAAGGACTGCTGCTGCCGCTATCTGTGACCTTATAGGGGAGCGGTCTTCATAAAGCTTTGACCACGATCTCTGCCGAATCAGCTATTTCCATACATTTATCCCTCTCGACAAAGAACATTCTTTCACTTTCTATCGCAAGCGCGCTGAAACCCGCTTCAACAAGCCGTTTCATCGTCCCCGGGCCTACTGTCGGAACATCCCACCTGAAATCCTGGTGGGGACGGCTCACTTTTACCATAACGCATCCTTCGCCCGCAATAGCGCCGGCCCTCCGGATGGTCTCATCGGTACCTTCCATGGCTTCCACGGCAACCACCGTTTTGTCTTTGACCACCAGAGTCTGACCTATGTCCATCCCGGCCAGCTTTTTCGCGACATCAAATCCGAAGGTTATATCTTCTTCTACTGCCTGATCCGGAGAAGTCTTGCTTAAGACCCCCTTTTCCGGCAAAAGATGTCTCAGATAACGCATGCTGTCTATGACCTCTATCCCGAAGAAGGCCAGGCGTTTTGAGATCTCTTCAAGTATCGCGTAATCGTTCTTGTTTTTAGACTTATCGAGGGTGTCTCTGGTGGTGATGTCTGCCGTCTTTTTTTTGTATATGACGTTCTTATCCACTTTCCCGAGAAACGCCACCTTGCGTATCCTGTTCCTGATAAGAAGGAAAAAGAACTTCTGGAACTGTCCTATGTTAAGCCAATATACCCTGTCCGCGTCTTTACCCACGTCCGGACCGGCCATATCTTCTATCGCGAAGACTATTACCTTGTCCCCCGCGCGTTTGGCGTAACGTACGAACTCGAGGGGCAGCTGCCCTCCACCTGCTATAAGACCCACTTTTGCCATAATAATAACCTATGCTGTTTGTTTCTTCGCCTCTTCCCTGTCGACGATGGCAAACATAAGATCAGCTTCGCTGACCACCTTGCCTTCAACACTTATCTCTCCGTGCATCTGAACAATAGACTCCCTGACCCTTTTCTTCGGCTCCACGTACAAGAGAAGCTGGTCTCCGGGAACGACAGGCTTGCGGAATTTCGCGTTGTTTATCGTCATAAAAAAGGCCAGCTTGTCCTTAGCCTTTCCGTCAATAAGCGCGAGTATGCCTCCTGCCTGGGCAAGCGCTTCTATCTGCAGGACTCCCGGCATGATCGGTTCTCCGGGAAAATGTCCCTGAAAGAACGGCTCGTTCATCGTCACGTTCTTTATAGCTTTGAGCCATTTTTCTTCTTCATAATCGATAACCCTGTCAACCAGAAGAAACGGGTATCGGTGCGGGATGCATTCCATTATCCCCTTAATGTCCACTGTCTTTCCGCTCATTGCATTCTCCTTTTATGAGGTCACAATTTACGTAACTGATAAGGAACGTAAATTGTTTGACCGAATTAGACCCTTGACATCTTTGATGTCAAGGGTATGTTCGACCAACAAACTTAGCTTCGCGATCGCTCGCTAAGTTTGGGTCTTCCATACATATTTTTCATATATTCTTCGTATCATCATAGCGTTCAGCGCGTGGCCTGACTTCTCAGCAATGACCCGCCCCTTTACCTGATGTCCCAACAGATAAAGATCCCCCACGAGATCCAGTATCTTGTGCCGCACAGGCTCGTTTGGGAATCTGAGGGCGGTTCCTATCGGACCGCCTTCATCCATAACCAGGGTGTTCTCAAGTGTAGCACCCTTTCCCAGGCCGGCTTTAAGCAGCGCGTCGGCCTCTTTTTTCATGCAAAATGTCCGCGCTGGCGCTATTTCTTTTTCAAAAGAATCCCTGTTAAGCTTAATATCAAAAACTTCCCGGCCTATCGCCTCCAGCGGATAATCTATAAGATACGAAACACTAAAATCCTCCGCGGGCATTATTTCAATTGACCCAGCGGAGCTTTCCACCCTCTCGGCCTCAAGTATGTCTATTGTCTTCCTCGGAAGCTCCTGGTCTGTCGTTCCCGCGTTTTTAAATGCTTTTAAAAATTCCAGAGCACTTCCATCCATCGCGGGCAGTTCCGGGCCATCGACCTCTATGAGTATGTTGTCTATGGACATCGCCCACAATGCTGCCAGAAGGTGTTCAACTGTCTGCACCGCCGCGGCCCCTATACCTACGGTGGTCCTTCTGTCGTGGGCATCTGACAATATCACTTCTCGCAGGGGCAGTTCCGGACTGCCGGGAAGGTCTACACGTTTAAAGACCACCCCCGTACCGGCGGGTGCCGGAGAACATATCGCCGACACTTCCTCTCCGGTCTGAAGAGCTTTACCGGAGAACTCTACCCTTTCTTTTATTGTCGCCTGCATTGCCGCCGTACTCCTATAACACTAGCGGATAGCACACAGATCTCGCTGTATACTATCCGCCATTCTAAAACATATTGTTCACTGCGTACTGTACGTCTATTTATTCAATTGTTTCAACACCACATCCGTAAGGTCGAAACTTTCGTTCGCGTACATTATGTTCCGGGAATCAAGAACATAGTCATATCCATCTTTTTTGCCGATGCCCTCTACCACTTTCTGGATATCGTCTATTACCTGGCGGAACATGTCGTTCTTCTTGTTGAGCAGTAGCTGACGGGTTTTCCTGTCGAAATCCTGCAGTTCGGCAAGTTTTGCGTCTATCGCGCCCTGTTTCTGTTCGCGCGCTGTGCCGCTTAAAAGCTCGGCTTCGTCCCTCAGCTTTGTGATCTCTTCGACCAACTTTGTGCGGTCGGCCTGGCTGCTCTCTGTCAGTTCCGTCAACTCGGTCTCGAGAGTCTTGGTCTTTTCATACTCATAAAAAGCCCTCCTGAGGTCCACGTAACCGATCTTAGCGTCCTTGGAAAACCCCGCCGGGACCATAAGCCCGAAAACAACGAGAGCTATGATCAAGCATATGGCCAGTTTACTAAAAGAAATTTTCATGTTGTCCCCCTTTTTATTGTTCGTAATCCAGTACTCTGCTACTTACATTAAAATCCGTGCGTTACGCTAAAATAGAACTGTCCCTCTTTTTTGTCGTCATAATTATTGCTGAGCGGATAACCGTAATCAAGCTTTACAGGGCCTATGGGTGTCTTGACCCTGACGCCCAGGCCTGCACCCATCTTAAATCCGGCATCGTCCTTTGCCCCCCAGACCCCTTCCATCGAAGCTTCTTCCCACACATTACCTACATCATAAAAAACAGCGCCCTTGATCAGCTTTTTAAAAAGGGGGAAGGTGACCTCCACATTGCTGATGAGCATCGCCTCGCCTCCGAGAGCCGCGTTGGTACCCATGTCCCTCGGGCCTACTCCCCTTTCCTTGTATCCACGGATAGTATTACCTCCACCGGCGAAAAACCTCTCGTATATAGGCACTTCATCGGAATTGCCATAGTTCTGAACGCCGCCGCCCCTCAGTTTGAACTCCAAAACGAGGTTCTCCAGTATGCTCCAATAAATACTTCCGTAAGCATATCCTTTCACGAAGTTCTTGTCCCCCCCGATGAATCCACCGGCATTTTCAAGAGAACTCCCGGTAATAAACCCTTTTTTCGGGGAGTATTTGTTATCCCTGACATCGTATACGACATTCCATGTGATACGGCTTATCCAGTTGGAACCTGCTTCATTTCTTAACGCGTCCGTCGCGTTGTCCGGGATGTCTGATATCTTGACCTCTTCAAGCGTGTATATAAGTCCTGTACTCAATTCGTCGGTTATCTCTTTGCCCAGGCGAAGGTCTCCGCCTGTGCGTGTCTCATCATATCCGTATCCGGAATCCCCGAACCGGTTCTGCTCGCGACGATATAAGTCAAAACCGAACAAATAAGGGAAATCGAATATCCACGGATCCGTCCAACCCAGATGAAAGTCTGTCCTCGCGCTCCCGATCTCCGCGCGCAATGTGAGGTTCTGCCCGCCGCCGGTGAAGGTGGGGAAATTAAGAATATCAAAGTTACGCTGGCCTATCTGCACAAAACCGATAAAAGCGTCTATCGAGCTGTACCCGCCACCGAACGAAAGTTCACCGGTCTTTGTCTCCTTGACCGTTACGTTAAGGGCTTTTACGTCTTCATCATCGGTCGGGACCGTTTCGAAATAAACGTCCTCAAAAAAGCCAAGATCATATATTCTCTCTTTGCTTTTCTTGAGCTTTTCCCCGTCATATTTTTCTCCGGGATACACCCTGAGCTCTCTGCGGATAACCTTGTCTTTGGTCTTCGTATTTCCGATAACGTTTACTTTTCCGACATAGACGACGTCATGGGCATTTATATCAAATATCAGGTCCATTCGGTTTGTCGCGCCGTTGTATTTGTGGCGAAGGCTTACTTCGGCGTTCATGTACCCTTTGTCATAGTAAAACGTACGCACACTCTCAACGTCGTCTTTTATCTTCTGGTAGTCAAAAGGATCACCCGGCCGGATCTTGACGAGACCGCGTATTTCGGGTTCGGGGAATGAGAGCTGGCCGCCTATCTCGACCGCACCCACCAGATATTTCTGCCCCTCCGTGACTATCACTGTGAGATATATGAACTGACCGTCGTCCGAATGATCGACCTTCCCTGTCACCTGCGCGTCAAGGAACCCTTTACTGCGATAGAACGTCTTTACCCTGTCCAGGTCGCCCTCGAATTTCGCGTCGTCAAAAGCTCCCTTGCGAATAAACCACCACGCGGTTTTTGTCGCCATAAACTTTTTGATCTCGTCATCAGGAAAACTTACGTTGCCCTCTATTTCTATCGATTTTATCCTGAGGGGGACCCCCTCGTCGATCACGAATATGATCGTTGCCTCTCCGTTATCCTTGTCAATCTCGATCCTGTATTCTACCTGGACGTTGCTGTAACCATTCTCAATATAGAAGTTCCTTATCTCCGCGACATCCTGAGAGAGAACATTAAAATCCACAAGCGTGCCTTCCTTGAAGGACAGTTTTTTAAGAAGGTTATTGGTTTTTATCTTGGCATTGCCCCGAAACTCGACTTTGCCTATGACCGGTTTCTCGACAACCGTAAAAATAACGACCACACCTTCAGGGCGGTCGTCGGTCTCGACAAAAACGTCACTGAAATATCCCGTGGCGTAAAGACGCTTCAGTTCCTTGTTCAGCGCGCTTTCCTCGAAGACATCACCCGGGCCCAGTTTTAACCTGTTGAGTATGGTGGCGGTACTTATGGCATAATTGCCTTTCACCTGTACAGCGCTTATCCTCTTATTGTCATAGTTCCCCCCTTGACCCCATGCCGAGGCGCAACAGAACGATAGTACAAGGATCAGGCATATAAGTTTTTTCATTAAAACCCCTCTTCTTCGTCAATGCGGGAGAGGTTGCTGAATTTTGTGAATTCCGGCAGAAAAGCCAGACGCACCGTGCCAACGGGGCCGTGACGCTGTTTAGCCACGATCACCTCGGTAACACCCTTGTTCTCTTCCGTAGGATTGTAATATTCCTCCCTTAAAAGCAGCATTACGATATCCGCGTCCTGCTCTATAGCTCCGGATTCCCTCAGGTCGGAAAGCTGCGGGCGATGATCCGCCCTCTGCTCTACTGCCCTGGAAAGCTGGCTGACGGCTAAGATCGGAAGGTCCAGTTCTCTGGCAAGGGCCTTCATTGAACGCGATATCTCGGAGATCTCCTGCTGTCTGTTCTCCGACCGTTTCCCACCGCTCATGAGCTGCAGGTAATCCACCATGATCATTTGAATATTGTGACGTGACTTCAGCCTTCTGGCTTTCGATCTAAGCTCAAACGCTGTCATCCCTGGCGTGTCGTCGATGTATATTGGCGCGTCCGATAATTTCCCCGCTGCTGTAACCAGCTTAGGCCAATCCGTCTGTGAAAAGAACCCCGTACGCACCTTGTGCGCGTTCACTCCCGCGAGGGAACACAGCATCCTCTGGGCAAGCTGGTCTTTTGACATTTCAAGGCTGAAATACGCGCACGGTATCTTCTGGACTACACCGGCATGTTCAAGGACGGAAATAGCAAGCGCGCTTTTTCCCATCGCGGGCCGGCCCGCGAGCACAATAAGGTCAGACCTCTGAAAACCGGCAGTCAGTACGTCAAGATCATGAAATCCTGTCGGTATACCCGTAATGTTTTCCTTGCGCTGGTACAGGCGATCTATAGTCTCGATGCTTTCTTTGACTATCTCCTTCATCCCCGACACCTGCATTTTTCTTTTCCGGTCCTCTGAAGTTATCTGAAAAATGAGCTGCTCGGCCCTGTCTAGAAGATCGTCCACTTCGCCGGCCGGGTCGTAACTTTCCGCCACTATCTGTGTGGCAGTGTTTATCAGCGCCCTTAGGAGATGTTTCTCCCTCACTATCTTGGTGTAATACTCTATATTTGCCGCAGTGGGGATACTGTTCGCGAGTTCAGCGACATATGAGGGGCCGCCGATACTCTCCAGCTCTTCGCGCTTTTTAAGCTCCTCTATCAGGGTAACCATGTCAACCGGCTCGTTCTGGTCGTACAGTTTAATTATGGCTTGGAAAATTTTCTGGTTAGCTCCGGAATAGAATGCTGCTTTGTCCAGCTGATCTATGGAACTGGCAATAGCTTCCCGGTCAAGAAGCATAGCCCCCAAAACGGCAGTTTCCGCTTCCAGGTTCTGGGGTGGTACTTTTTCGATAAGGGTCTTAGGAATCATTTCAGTTTACAGGTCCAAATCCGGTCCAGTACGGATCGTTCTCATTTTAATGGTAGATTTAAAACACGGCCGCGCTACTAGTCCCCTGTCTGAAAACTTTACTTTTTAACGACCCAGATCCTTGCCTGAGCCTTGACTTCCGGGTGCAGCTTTATCTCGATGTCGTATACCCCGAGAGCTTTCAGGGGCTCTTCAAGAAGTATCCTTTTCTTGTCGACCGTAATGCCCTCGGCAACAAAAGCCTCCGCGATCATATCAGAAGTAACAGACCCGAACAGCTTGTCCTCTTCGCCCGCGTCCATCGAGATGGTGCAGGATGACGCTTCGATCTTTCCGGCGAGTTCCGTCAACTCTTCTAGGAGCTGCTTCTCTTTGAGGGCTTTTTCTTTTTTCTTCTGATCTATGATCCGGAGTGCTCCCGCGTTGGATTCCACAGCGCATTTCTGAGGGATCAGGTAGTTACGGGCGTAACCATCCTTGACTTCTACTTCGTCACCGATCTCCCCAAGGCGATTAATATCTTTTATGAGTATCACTTTCATCTTACGTTCTCCTCTGCCGGCCACGCGGCAATCCTTCTTTCACCTTAACGAAAGGCAAAAAGGCGGCCAGTCTTGCCTTCTTGACGGCTTTAGCCACCATGCGCTGATGTTTCGCGCAATTACCGGTAAGCCGGGAAGTTATTATCTTACCTCTGTCCGAGATGAACTTGCTTAAAAGGCCGATGTCCTTGAAATCTACAGTTTTCGCCTTATCCCGGCACAATCTGCAGGGCCTCTTCTTAAATATTCTCTTGGTCTTTTTTATTTCTTTTTTCTTCACGCTCGTCTCCTGCCTGATTTGTTAGTTAAAACGGGATCTCTTCCCCGCCTGCAACCATGTCAACGTCGATAGACTCGACTTCTCGCTGATTCGCGCCGACCGTGTCACCCTGGGGCCGTGAACCTGACCCTTGACCTCCGGTTGAACGTGACCCTACAAACTGTACACTGACGGCAACAACATCCAGAGAACTTCTTTTCTGACCGTCCTGACCTTCCCAGGAACTTGACTTAAGGCGCCCCTCGACGAGAACAGCGCTGCCTTTTTTCAGATATTCCCCGCATATCTCCGCCGTTTTCCCCCAGGCTTCCACCCGGACAAAAGTAACCTCTTCTTTTTTCTCTCCGGTCTTGTCCTTGTACGCTCTATTAACCGCAACGCTGAACGTGGCAACCGCGGTCCCGCTAGGGACATACCGCAGCTCTGGATCCCTGGTAATATTGCCCATCAAAAATACTTTATTGAGTGTGCCCGCCATATCATTTCTCCTTCGTAAAAAACATTATAGGAAACAGTTAACAGTACGCTGCGAATAGTACGCGACCATTCCCAGTTCCCCATTCCCAATTCCCTATTTACTCACACTTATCTATAAGCGTGCGCAAAATCTTCGTATTGATCCTGAACTGTTTCGACATCTGGGCTACAGACTCCGGGGCGGCGGTAAATATCACTTCGTAATAGATACCTTCCGTCTTCTTCTTGATAGGATAAGCCAGCGTTCTTTTGCCCATCAGGTTCTCCTTATCAACTTTTCCGGAATTCTCCCCTATTACGGAACCGATAGTTGCTGTCATTTCCTCCATCGTATCCAGCTGTTCGGGAACAATTATGAATAATCCTGCGTATGATCTTGCCTTTTCCATAGTTTACCGCCTAAATTATTTTTACCACCTAAATTATTTGTTAGATAATAACATACATCATTATTATTATCAAGCTAATTAAACGGCGCACCTTACGCTGTTTGTAAATGTAGTCGACATAATCAGTTATGCCTGTTCATGGCCTCTTTTGTGCCGCTGGAAAGCCATATTTTGACGCATCCGACCGCTTCTTCCAGCATCTCCTTCAAAGCGGCCCTTTCCCTGCGGGGAAACGCGGACAGAACATACGAGGACATATCCTCCATACCGCTTCCGTTACCGAC